>CAVFYC010000045.1:0-17526 GCA_963626585.1 Christensenellaceae bacterium Phil1
GTTTAAATTAGATGCGGCGGAATTTAAATTTGGTGGCCCGGAGTTTTTACGACAACGCATGTAGAAAAAAGCAGTATTGCGATACAAAAAAACAGAAACGCGCAAAACATGCTTTATTCAACACCCTGATTGCTTTTGCAAGAAAAAAACTTAGCATTTTTTTCAACGCGTGTTAAAATTATTCGTAAATTGCACACGATTTCTCAAGGGTTGTAAAAAATTCTACAGACTAAGAGCCCACGAGAACCATCAACGGCACAACGCTACCGCTGGAGGGGGAAACCGGCAAGGCGCAAAGCCAAAGGAAAACTGACTTTAAACATCACATTTATCTAAAATAAATCATGAAACAGTTTACTAGATTTCTGATGCTTGCCGTAGCATTGCTCGCAAGCGCCACCGCTTGGGGAAGAATATCCCCGGGCGAAAGAGTAACCGATTTGAGTTCTCTGAAAACTGGCGACCGTATTTTCGTGCAAGGAAAATGGTTTACCGCAAACGAAGAACTTGCCGAATCTCACTGGCTCAGCACATACTGGCCCGCAGAAAAAGCCGACAGTGTGGTTGTGGCCGTGGCCGAGACCGTAGGTTCGCAAGCCGCATTCGAGCTTGAGGAGACCGGCAACACCTACAACATGAAATTCGACGACGGCACAACCGAAGAACTCAAAGGTTTTTACGTAAAGAGCGTAAGCAGCGGCCTTTATCTCAACAAAGGCGCCTCCGCTTCCGTAACCTACGAGGCCCGACTCTACCTCACATCTGAAAAACAAACCGAATGGTATATAAGCAAAGCCGTTACGATGGGTACGAACGAGTCTGGAGATAACGTAAACACAGCTCCCGAAAACGCTTCGTTCTTTTTCTGCATGGCCGACGACGGACAAATGCTCGCGCTCAACAACAACTACACCGAGAAAGGCGCATATTCCGAAAGAGTTGCCTATTTCAACAACCCCACCGTTTGGCATGAGATAAACTATGCCAGCGAAGACGACCAATCGTTCGAGGCTGTTTTGCTGGATATCGACGAACTCTACTCCCTTTCCTACAACCAATACGGCAACATCGTTCAGGGCACAAATCCCGGCTTTTGCATTCCTGCCTATGCCGAAGCCCTCGACGCTGCAATGGCCAACTCGCAGGACGATTCCCAACTCGCAACCATTGAAGCAGCAAAGGAATGCTACAACAACCTTCTCAACGCCTACATCGGCGTACGCGACCACGGCATGGTGCCCGTGAGCAACGGCTACTACTGGTTTATTAACTGCCAAAGCGAATGGGACGGACTCTCCGAAGGCGGCACGCAAGTAAGCCTCAAGACCGAAAACGGAAACGAAATATGGTGGTGCAAACTCGATACGACCAAAGCCGAATTCGTATGGAAAATAACCGACAAGGGAGACGGAACATTCGAAATGAAAAACCTTGCCACTTCGCAAGTAGTTGACAACGGAAGCAATTCAAAGGGCAGCGTGTACACAATAGAGGGCGAAAGCAAAACAAACGTGAAGTTCGTTCCGCTCGCAGCAACGCAAGGCTCGTTCGGTATCTATGTAAACAACACTATCGACGACGCAACCGAAGATTACTTCTATATCCACTGTCTGTCCCACGGCAACGTTGACGTAAAAACCGGAAGCCTCGCTTGCCTCTGGCTCAGCCGCCCGCAGGAATACTCCGGCTGGTATATGATTCGCATTCCCGACGAAACGGTAAAGAAGCTCACGCCCGAGGACGAGGAAGTAAAGAAACAAAAGGAGTGGAAAGTTTTGAAAGATTCCCTACAAAATCTCAACTCCGAGATAAGCACTTTGCTTAAAAACTCAATCGATGTAGATTCCACCGCAGCAGTCGACGTAACTCCTACGCTCGCCGCAGAAATGGAAAGCAACTTCGAAAGTTTCTTCTCAAATGCAGGTATGAGCGTAGAGCACGGATTCAGTTACGGAAACGACGGTAGCGGATTCCTCGGGCTTATCGACGGCGATCCATCAACCTTCTTCCACACTACATACGGCACGCAACCCTCGTGGAGCAACTATACAGACGTGGGCGTGGGATATGGTTATCAGACCACCAAACATAATCTCGGCTGCAAGATGACTCAGGCCGTCAACAACGTATTTTTTATCTGGCAGAACCGCAGCACTTATTCCGACGCGCCCAAAAAGTTTGACCTCGAAGCAAGTAATGACGGCGAGAACTGGACTCCTATTTTCTACGACTACAATCTTTACGACATTCCGGGAAATGGTGGCATCATGAACATAGGTCCTATCAATCTCGGCGGCAACTATCAGTATATCCGCTTCTCTACGGCAGGCTGCAGCCGCGGTACTTTCTTCAACCTCGCAGCTTGGCAAATTCTTACCAATGTAACTTACACCAAGGGCAGCGCTCTTGACGCCGTTCCCGCCGAAACGCTCAACAGCCTCCTTGCAGAAATTTCGAATTCGAACTATCTGATAAACATGTCCTCGGCAAATGACAACGGCGCGCTCAAACAGCAAATTGCCAACCTTACGAATGCTTACAAGAATTTCAACAGTGCATTCGTAGACCCCGCAGAACTAAAAGCTGCCGTTTCAAATGCAAAAACTACCCTCAGCGATTTCGTTATCTCTGAGAACACGGTAGGAACATACGCCATGACAGCCGACACAACTGCCCTCCACAATTCTTTGGCTGAGGCAGAAGCTAAACTCGCTGCCGGCGGATACACCGCAGATGAGGTTGCAAGCCTTTCCAAGACCCTCAACGATCAGATTGCAGAGCTTGCAAACCATATCATAAAGCCCGATCCAAACAAATGGTACCAGATGCAATTTGCTTCGGAGGAGGAATTTAATGAATACAACTTCTCTTCCGACGGCGAGCCCCTTATTGATCGCGTGGTTTGCGTAACTCAGGGCTACGACGACGAAACTGAAGGTCCTAAGCTCTACGACAGTGCAGAAGATGTGGTTTACGGCAAAGTCTGGCTCCAAAGCGTGGCTTCCGAAGACGCATGGAATGTTCCCGAGCTCTCATATTTCCGTTTCATTGCCATAGGCGACAGCGGATATGTGCTCCAAAACAAGGCTACCGGCCTATTCATTCCGAATCTCGGCAGGAGTGTGAACATCAACCTCAGCATAAATCCTGGCGTGTTCAACATTAAATCTCTCGGACATGGCTTCGTAACGTTCACCAGCCAAAGCATGGTTGACGGCGCTGCGAACGACAACAATTTCCACTTTGGAAATCCAGGTTCCCAATACTACCTCGTAGGTTATCCCGGCGGAATGTCTACAAAGTCAGCGTTCCATGTTGTAACCATTGAGGAAGAAGACCAAACCATTGGCAATGCAAACATGACGGGAGTGAGATCGTTTGTAGCTACAGAAGACCTGACATTCTATGAATGCGATGCATACGTAACTTTGGGCCGTTGCTCTCTCGACGGAGGCAATACATATATCGCCATGAAGAGAGTAGAAAACGTTGAAGCCGGAACGCCCGTTATTGTAATGCCTATAGACGCAGAAACTCCCTATATGGTAGTAACTGGCACAAGCTTCATTTCCGAGCCTCTTGCTACCGTAGGCGTTAAGGGTACATTTGTTTCAAAGAAGATTGCGAATAAATTCGCTTCGCTCAAGACCGATGACGAAGGCACGCCTTACTGGCAACCCTCTTCTACCACAGGCCTCAGCTCTACTGCTTACGGAATCTATCTTGATATGACAGAATTTATATCTCTGCCCCAAGTGGAAGAAGACGATGCCGACCTGCTTGTTCTCATCAAGGGATACGATCCGGTGGTATCTGTTGACAAGATAAATACCGACGTTGTTGGCAAACACACAATCTATACTCTCGACGGAGTAAGGGTTTACGCTCAGCCCAACGACCTCAGCAAAGGCATTTATATAATTGACGGTAAAAAGGTCTTGGTTCCCTAAAAAATTCCAAGGCATCTAATTTAAATTATGTCGCATCTAGGAAAAATTAGATGCGACATAATTTTTTCTACAAGGCATGTCGTAAAAACGGGGAGAAATCTCAATCGTTTTCCAACTCGTTTATATCAAAATCAAAGCCGTCGTCGTTGTTTTCTTCCTCTTCAAAATCAGGAATATCGCCATTATATTCCGACGTAAGCATGTAGTCTTCTATTTCGCGGCGCTCTTTTTTCGTAGGACGTCCCGTGCCGCGATCGCGAACTGCGTTGCGCCCTATCCGAGTCATCTCCAAATATTCCAGTTGTTCCTTGGGCGTAACATTGCGGAGCACCTGCGGCACCTTGGCTGCGCCCACCCGTTGGGTGATAGGCATCAACACTTCAAAGAGAAACGTTATCGGCGGTTTTCTAACCCCCACCCTGTCGCCCACACTCACCATGTGAGACGCTTTGGCGGGCGCGCCGTTAATGCTCACCCTTCCCGCTTTGCACGCCTGCGTTGCTATGCTGCGCGTCTTGAATATGCGCGCCGCCCAAAGCCATTTGTCAAGTCGCGAACCTGCCATAGATTATTTGTTGTTGAAGTTGGTCATTGCGAAATCAATTCCCATTAAGCAGAAACCCTTTATCGCATCGCAGGCAACCTCAAGCCGTGCGTCCATTTCGGCAAGCTGTTCGGGCGGGAACTTACCCAACACCCAATTCACCTGACCTCCGCGCGGAAAATCGTTGCCAATTCCGAAACGCAAGCGGGCATAGTTTTGCGTGCCCAGCACCGAGGTGATATTTTTCAGCCCATTGTGTCCCGCTTCGCTGCCCGACGGTTTAATTCTAAGCTTCCCAAACGGCAGAGCCAAGTCATCAACCGCCACAAGCAGGTTCTCAACCGGAATTTTCTTCTGCTGCAACCAATACCTCACGGCATTGCCGCTCAGATTCATGTAGGTAGAAGGTTTTAGAAGGTACAGTTTATTGCCGCGAAGCGACATCTGCGCCACAAAACCGTAGCGCTTGTCTTCAAACTCCACTCCTGCCGATTTTGCAAGGGCGTCAACAATTCTGAAACCAATGTTGTGGCGCGTGCCGTCGTATTCGTCGCCGATATTGCCAAGTCCTGTGATTAAGAAATTCTTGTTTGCCATAACCAGAAGGTATTCTATTTTTCCGATAACAACAATGCGGGCGCAGAAACCGAGTTTCGCGCCCGCACTATCGTTTGTTTTTCTATTGTTATGCGTTTAGCAAATTTACTCTGCGCTTGCTGCTGCGTCAGCTGCGGCTGCAGCGGCTGCTGCACTGCTTTGTGCGGCACGAGTAGTCTTCACTGTGCAAACCACAACGTCTTTCGATGTAACGAGTTCAAGTCCTTCGAAATGCAGGTCGCCCACCTTTATGCTCTTGCCAAGGTTGAGTTTTGTTACGTCAATGAACAATTTCTCGGGAATCTTGTCATAAGTTGCGCAAACCTTTATCTTGCGAACGGGAACGTTCAAGCGGCCGCCGGCCTTTACACCAATTGCGAGACCAGTGGTCTGAATAGGCACAGCCATCACGATAGGTTTCTCTGCGTGCACTTCAAAGAAGTCGATATGAAGCACAGTGTCTTTTACAGGGTGGAACTGCGAATCCTGAATGATTGCAGTGTGTTTTTTGCCGTCGATAACAGCGTCTACCAAGTAGATGTCAGGAGTGAAAAGGAGCTTGCGTGCTTCTTCGTAGGAGATTGTAAACGGCAAAGCCACTGGAAGATTGTTTGCGTCTCTTTCTTCTCCATACATAACGCAGGGCACGAGACCCGAGTTGCGCACTGCGCGTGTGGCTTTCTTGCCAAGATCTGTACGCGAAGTACCGTTGATTGTAATTTCTTTCATTGTGTTACTCTAAATTAAGTTGTTAATACCTTAATTCGCCATCACACTGCTTTAAGCCAAGCTATTGTTCCGGCAAAATCGACTGCAAAAATACTAATAACATTTCAAATAGCAATGATTCAAGGTGTTTTTGTAGCTTGTCGCGTTCCAATTCGTTTCAAAAGGGATAACTTTGCGGCATGAACAAAGATTTTTTGCCGTCCACGGCTTCGGTCGGGGTTTTCAACGCGAGCCACGACGAGGCCTTGGAATTTAATGACGTCAACTTCACTCCTTCAAAAACCGCGCAGGCCATCGAGCGCGACCTTGCGCTTTTGCCTTACTGGGGCTACGGCTGCAATTTTGTTTTGGTGCCCGATGTGGCGGAATGCGAGGCTTTTCTGTCGCGCTCGCCGCTTTTGCGCCGTAACTGCAAACCCGTCAGTTCGCTCTGCATGGCTCGCGGGGCGGAACTCATGCCTTGGGGCTGGGACAAAGCCATTTGGAGAAAAGCGCAGAAGGCCGGAGTTCGCACCAATATCGCCGACGGATACCTCGACATGCTCCGGAGCATGCAGGAGCGCCGTTTCAGTTCGGATTTCCTGCAACATATCAAATTCCACGCCGCACATTACGAAAAATTGAAGGACTTTAATTTCGCCGGCAACTCGTATATTGCCGAAAGCATGGGCGATATTCAATTCTCCTTGCTTAGTTACGGCAAATGCGTGCTGAAACGCCCTATTTCCGGCAGCGGACGGGGTGTGGTGTTTGCCGAAGAAACGCTCTCCGACCGGCAAAGCGAATGGTGTGAAGCCATATTGCGCAAATTTGGCTATATAGAAATGCAGCCATATTGCGACAAGATTTGCGACTTTGCCATGGAGTTTCACAAAGAAGCCGGAAAGCCCTACGAGTTTCTGGGATATTCCGAATTCGGCACGTCGGAGAGCGGCGGATATACGGGCAATTTTCTCTCTGCCGGCTCAAAAAACGGCGAAGATATATGGAAAATCCTTGGCATGGGGCAAGATGTGAAAACTGCATTCGAGGCAATGATTCTCGAAACGCTCAACGCCCACGCCGAGAACAGTTCTGGTTTTCTCGGCATCGACATGTTGTTGTGCCAAACTCCCATGGGCATTGGCTTGTTTCCGTGTGTGGAGATGAATTTCCGCCGCACCATGGGATTGTTCTCAAACATGCTCGGAATTAGTGCCGATGCCGGAAGCACTGCATGGTTCAACATCATGTTCCACCCCCACAGCGGCGAAACCATGAGCCATGCCGCCCAGTTAGCGAGCCGTTTTCCTGCCGTCAAGTCCTGTTCCACGCCCGGCGACGAGCGTTTCCTCACGGGCTATATGCCGCTCACGCCGATTAATGAGCACACGCAGTTTCACGCCTACCTGATGTTCTCGCACGGCAAAGGGTTTTCCGACAAACAAGAAGCCTTTTCATGACTTTTCGCGCATAAGCAGAAACATCTAATTATCAGAACGTTTCAACAGCCCGGTTTACGGCAAAAACTCCGCCGCATCTAATTTAAATTCCGGGCCATGAAATTTAAATTCCGACGCATCTCGTTTTAACGACAAGGGACATCGCAAAAACGATGTCCCTTATCCGTTTTTTCAGCCGGCATCAGCCTTGCCCGTTTTGGCATCTGCGCCTTTTCAGCGGCTCCACCAATGCTTTTTCTTTGGTGCCGGTGCTCCTATTCCCTCGCGCGAAATATCCTCGAACGATTTTCCGGTGGTTACCATCTCGTATATTACTCCCCAATCGGGCAAACCGCCCAAATTTCGGTCGTCAACATAAATGTCAGCCTTGATCTTGCGCGAATAATCGGGCGACTCGGGCGTTTCTTCGGGGTAGTTCTTGTTCACTGCAAAGAATTCCACACCTCTTTCAGCGCACCACTCCACTGCTTCGTCCAATAATTCGCCTTCGCGGGCGGTATTTAATACCAGCACATGTCCGTCCTCGATCAATTTTTTAAGCGTAAGGGTTGCAAAAGGTACTTCCTTGCCAATTTCAGGATAGCGGTGCTCCACAATTGTTCCGTCGAAATCTATAGATATCTTCATTTTATTTTTACGTATTACGTTTTATTTCACGTATTTCTTCTTTCCGTTGATTATATAAACGCCCTTGGGCATATTTTGCGGCGCGGAAATTGTCCGGCCCTGTATGTCGTAAATTTTCTGCGGCTTCGCGTTGCAAACCTTTGCGCTTTCCGCGGCCACCACCCCGTTTCCCGGCAAACTCAAAGCCCTTGTATGAGCCACTTGGTCAAACATAAATCCGCAGCGAAAGGGCGAAAGATAACTTCCGTCGGCTGCAAGCGAAAACGTAAAGCCGTCGGGCGAGAGAAACATGTAAGATGCATCGGATTTTGCGGGAGATAATTTGCGGAATGTGCCGCACAGTGCGCCCGATGTCCATTCCGGTGTGGCGGATATCACTTCCGAGCCGCCCGCCGCGGTGAATGTAACCGCCGTGTTGCCCTCCGCGCCCAACTCCTTGCGCATCAAATACGGAATGCCGGCCTTGATTTCGCTACAAGGTTCGAGCTTGATTTCATCGTTCTCTATCTCGGTGGCCCTGAAAGCGCTTATCGCCTCGGGGATATCGCCCGCCGTGAAAGGCAGAACCAATGTATTCCACCCCTCTCGCGGAACAAATCTCACGTAGTGCAGCGAATCTTCGCCCACGGTGAAAGGTAGCGGGGCGTAAAACTGACATTGGTCGACGAGCGTGGCCTGGCGTATCAAATGCGCGCCGTCCTGGTTCACCGCCACCACGTTTTGCCACGTACGGGGGGCGAGTTCGGCAGCATCTGAGCGCATATAAACCAAGCAGTTTGTGGGTGCCGCATAATTGAAGTCCGGGAGTTTCAGCGGCAAAACAGCTTTGGTCAAGTCCACGGCCGTTGTGGTGCTGTCGATAGCGGCTGCAATTTGCTTTGCCACGAAATGTCCGTCAAACGTCTTCACTCCCCATTCGTCCACCATGGTTTCGCCCTGCGGCGGCATGGCTTGCAGAAACGATTTCGCGTATTTATAGGAGTTGTAAGTCTGTTTTTCGATAAAGCAGAAATAGTTTTGGCGCGAAAACACCAGGTAAAGAATCTTTCCGCCCCAACATGTGGCGATGCAGCTGTCGTTCACAAAAAATTGCGCGCCCTTGTTTCCGGATTTAATGTCGGTCATGTAGGTTTCCCCGTCCTTTCCGCCCACGCAAAGTCCGCCATAGCCGTTGCACGATAGCGCGAAAGAATCTTTCGACGCCTTCTCCACGCTCCACCTCATGTAGTCGGCGGTGAGCAAAAGGCTCCCGTCTTGCAGATATAGGGTCTCAACATCGGCTTTCAGCAGAAAACCTGCATTGCCGGCCTTTGCCGCTGCCGCCGATACCTTGCTGCCGTTTTTTGCAAGAATGGCGAACGCCTCGTCGCCCTGCGCCGAAATCCCCGGGGCGCAGACCAGCAAAACCATTGCGAGCAAGATTGAAATATGGCGCAGTCTGTTCATCTTCACCTGCAAAGATACGAATTATATCTCTCACTTTTGCAGCCCGACAAACGGCATGCAGAAAACTGCTGCGCAGGGCAGAAAAACGAGCCGGCATCTTGCAAAAAACTCCGGGCCATGAAATTTAAATTCCGACGCATCTCGTAAAAATTAGATGCGGCGGAGTTTTTCACTACAACGCATCTCGTAAAACACGATATGCGTTGCAGTTTTTTGCATGTCCCGCAAGCTTTCTCTCACGTCCCTCAAAAAAGTACACAAAACGAACAAAAAAATCACGAAACATGCCTTTTTATTATTTTTTTATCTATATTTGGAGCGGATAGCAATAACAACGTTACCGAAAAGCGATTCGGGCTTAAATCAAAAAACCTGTAGTTAACCTGCAGCTCTATAACTATTTTATAAACCATTTCTCCTTGTGACAAAAAAGCACCATGGGAGAAACAAAAAGTAAATTAACTATGAAAGACAAACTCTTCGTTTTCCAAAAGACAATGCTATTGCTTGTTCTAATGCTCGTGGGCGCGACCCAAGCCCGGGCGCAAGAAAACTACGACTTGCTAATTGCCGGAGTATACGTTACAAGCGAAAATTGCAACGACCTGAGTGTGATTCCGGGCGTGAGCGGAACTGTGAAATACGTTCCCGAAGCAAAGACGCTCTATCTCGAAAACGCTACAATCACCGGCGGAGATGCCTATGGCATTAGCAACAGCTTAACAAATCTCACAATCAACGTTACTGGCGAAAACAAAATTACGTCAAACTGGGAAGCAATATATTTAAACCGTAATGTAACCATTAAAGGAGGAGGAATTCTAAACGCGGAGTCAAGCGACGGTTTTGGCATTTTGGGCGGCGATTTGCTTGAAATCGACAGTTGCACAGTGAACGCAAAAGGATCTTCAGGCTTCGGCGGCGTCTTCCCGCACTCCCAACTCCTAATCAAGAAAAACGCAACAGTAACGGCAGAGGGCAGCGAAAGGTCAATCGGGTTCATAAATTACTTAATTCTCGACGGCTGCCATATTTCCGAGCCCGCCGGCGCGGAGTTTGACGCTTCGCAAAAAGCTGTTGTGCTCAATGGAGAAGTAGTGAAAAGCAAAATTGTTATTGAAAAAGACGCCCCCATAATCTACGGCCTGCAAATTAAAGGAGTAGACGTAACCAGCGAAAATTGCAACGACCTGAGTGTAATCGACGGCGTGAGCGGAACAGTGAAATACGCCCCCGAGACAAAAACGCTCTTCCTTGAAAACGCAACAATTGCGGCTGGAAAAGACAACGTGGGCATTGAAAACTACTACTGGAAAGACAGCCTGACTATAAATGTAACGGGCGAAAACAAAATTACATCAAACATGGATGCAATTTCTTTATACAATAATGTAACCATTAAAGGAGGAGGAATTCTAAACGCGGAGTCAAGCGACGGTTTTGGCATTTTGGGCGGCGATTTGCTTGAAATCGACAGCTGCACAGTGAACGCAAAAGGATCTTATGGCTTAGCAGGTCCCGGTCACTGCGAACTCGTAATCAAGAGCAACGCGATAGTAACGGCAGAGGGCACCATAATGTCTCTCAGCGGCTTTGTACATCTCATACTTGACGGTCCAACAATCACACAACCCCAAGGGGCTACGTATGTGCCGACGGAAGGCGTGTGGCTCAACGGGAAAATCGTAACCGACAAGGTTGTGATAGAAAAAAAGGTGGTAAATTATTACGGCTTGTGGCTTGCCGGAGTTGAAGTAACCAGCGAAAATTGCAACGATCTGAGTGTAATCGACGGCGTAAGCGGAACAGTGAAATTTGAGCCCAAGACAAAAACGCTTTTCCTTGAAGACGCAACAATTGCGGCAGACGAAATCGAAAAGGGAGGCATTTACAACGAATGGATAGACAGCCTGACTATAAATGTAACGGGCGAAAACAAAATTACATCAATCCATACGGCAATGGCATTAAGACAATTTGTAACCATAAAAGGCGAAGGAACGCTCAATGCGGAGTCAAACTACAGTAGCGGCATTAGCTTTCTGGATACACTTGAGATAGACAGTTGCACAGTGAATACAAAAGGAATTTGGGGCATCTCCGGATTTAACGGAACAAGCAAAAAACTCACGATACGCTACGCCAACGTAACGGCAGAGGGCAGCGAAGGTTCAATCTGCGACATCGCTTCGCTCACGCTTGACGACAGCAAGATTTCCACGCCCGAAGGAGCTGCGTTTGACGCTTCGCAAAAAGCTGTGGCGCTCAACGGGCAAATTGTAAAAGGCGAAGTTGTAATTAAAAAAGATGTCCCAATAAACTACGGCCTGCAAATTGCCGGAGTAGACGTTACAAGCGAAAACTACAACGACCTGAGTGGAATTTCGGGCGTGAGCGGAACGGTGAGATACGCCCCCGAAACAAAGACGCTCTATCTCGACAACGCTACAATCACCGGAGAAGATGCCATAGGCATTAAAAACGACTCAATAAACAAGCTCACAATCAACGTTACCGGCGAAAACAAAATTACATCAAACGCAGACGCAATAGTATTTAACAAACAAGGAACCATTAAAGGCGGCGGAACGCTCAACGCGGAGTCAAGCGACGGTGCCGGCCTTAGATGCGATAACGAGGTTTATATCGACAGTTGCACAGTAAATGTCAAAGGAAAATACGGTATCATCGGAGAAGTACTGTGGGTCTCTTATCTCAGAATAAAGAGCAACGCAATAGTAACGGCAGAGGGCAGCCAAGGTTCTATCTTCTTAGAAGCTCTCGCACTTGACGGCACAGTAATCGCACAGCCCGGCGGAGCTATGCATGACGTAGACAAGGATGCCGTGGTGCTCGGCGGAAATATAGTAACCGACAAAGTTGTGATAGAAAAGGGGGTAAAATATGACTTGTGGCTTGCCGGCGTAAATGTAACCGACAAAAACTGCAATGATCTGAGTGTAATTCCGGAGGTGAGCGGAACGGTGAAATACGATCCCGAGACAAAAACGCTTTTCCTTGAAGACGCAACAATTGCAGCTGCCGGAAGAGGTCTCAGGGGAATTTACAACTTAATAAGCGGGCTTACAATCAACGTTACCGGCGAAAACAAAGTTACGGCATCGGGGGGAACCACCGCAATAACATTGACACGCCCAACAATAATCAAGGGAGGCGGAACGCTCAACGCGGAATCCAGCACCAATTGCGGCATTTACATTGATTATTCGCTTGATATTGAATATTGCACAGTAAATGCCAAAGGACCTTGGGGTATTGCAGGAAATTACGGAAATAGAGAAACTATCACAATAAGCAACGCCGACGTAACGGCAGAGGGCAGCGAAGGTTCAATCTGCGACATCGCTTCGCTCACGCTTGACGACAGCAAGATTTCCACGCCCGAAGGAGCTGCGTTTGACGCTTCGCAAAAAGCTGTGGCGCTCAACGGGCAAATTGTAAAAGGCAAAGTGGTGATTATATCCGACCGCACTGTTGGCATCAAGGACGTAAAAGCCTCCGTTCCAGCACATAAACAAGGCATCTACAGCATTGACGGAGTTTACCTCGGCACTGATTTCGACGCTCTGCCTAAGGGAATCTACATCAAGGACGGAAAGAAAGTCAAGAAGTAAGATTGCAAGAATGCCGACAGTTTTCGGCTGAAAGCATACCATACTAATAAAAAGGACAAGCCCGCCGCACGTGGACTTGTCCTTTTTTGTGCTCTTAAATTGCCGCACCGAAAATTCCATTTCGCATGGCGGAAAAACGAGTCGGCATCTTGTGAAAACTCCGGGCCATGAAATTTAAATTAGATGCGTCGGAATTTAAATTCCGACGCATCTCGTAAAAACGGGAAATCCGGAAAAATTTCTCCCTACAAATCAACCACTTACAACAACTCCAAAAATCGCGCGGATATAGTCAAAAACCAGCGCCCCACCCCACCACATAAAAACGGCGAAGCATATCGTTTGCCAGATATGCCTCGCCGCTAAAAATCTATGCCGCCAAGGGGGACCGATGTTCAGTCGAGAACCATTTTGAGCCCGCGCAATTTTTCGAGCATCTCAACTGCATCTTTCCGAGCCTGCTCCTCGTCCACCTCATAAGTGTCGGTAATCGCCTTCACAAGGTCGTCGGTTTCAAATTCACCCTCTGTCATACGTTTCCAAATAGTTGTAGCCGTTTCGTTGAGCGTCAGCACATGGGTGTAGTCGATATCTTTTACTTTTGAAGGCACTATGATGTTGAAACCAGCAAGAGTGCGCATTTCAAATCCGTCATCTAATTTCATTTCCTATTGTTTTTTGTCAAGTTTAATCCATTCAGGTTTTTTCGCGAGCCACACAAGCCGCAGCCAAACATAGTGGTGGAACGCGAGAAAGCATCTGCGCACCCACTTGTTGCGTGGCCAGAGCAACGAGTAGAGCCGCCATTTCCACGAGTGCATGCTATGAAACGCATTCTCTCCCTTGCGGCGGTAATGGGTTACTATCCCCACCACATCTTCAAGCACGGCGTGCTCAATGCCATAGACATTGCCGTCGCCGCGCATCGTTATCTTTTCGCCGTTCACGGCTATCACTCTGTGGGCAACGTATCTGCGGTCGTCGGTAAGCGCGAGAATCATGTCGCCAACCTTTACGCTCCGACATTTCTCAAGTTTCACTTCATCGCGAAGGCTTTCAAAAAATGGTTGCATGCTATGCCCCACCACGGTAATGGTGAGCGTATGCCCTTCGTCAATCAACTTTTTGGCGTGGGCAAAGAAAATATCGTTGGGTATGGTAACAGTTTTCAACGGCATACCACGGTGGAATTGCAAAGTTGGGCGGCATCGTCGTTGGGCAGGTTCTCAAATTCGTAAACCGGCACTCTTTCGGCAAGCCGAAGGGTGGTGTTGAGAATAGAATCGTAGGCTTTGCTATGACAAATGAGGGTGCTCACCGAAGAAAAGAGATGCACAAAACCTTTCACGCAGTCGAGCTTCTCAATCCTGTTGTGCTTAGCCTGAACAAGCCCCACGAGCGCACCAATCGGGGCACTGGTCTGTTTGTAGCAGGGAGTTTTTCCGCTCCAAGGCGAGCCGTATGCCGTAGCTCCGTTGTCGTCAAGACGAATTATGGGATTGTCGTCATTCATAAGCTCCACGTCGGGAAAATTCCTGAGCCAGGCTTGCGAATGAGTGCTCTTGCCCGTCCCGCTCTTGCCCAAAAACATATAAGCCCGCCCCTGGTAGCGCACAGTTGAGGAATGAATCGTAAGAGTATTGAGACCGCTTGTGGCAAAAGTGTAGGCAATCATAATTGCATTCGCCAAAACGCGCACATAACGGTCGTCCTTGGGCATAACAACGATTTTCGCACTTGCAAAATCGGGCGAAATATCGATAATGGTCATTGGCGTGCGGTCGCAATCGCGTATCGTGAAAACTACACTGCGATTCGCGCGCTCAAACATGCTGTATTCTGAATCAGAAATGGAGAAATGCGCGATTTTCTTGAGTTCGCTCGCATCGGGACGGTATCTGCTGTCGACAACAGCGCTAAGAATCACATTTCCGTCCGATTGCGCGTCAACGAGAAACGGCTGAAACGATGGTGCAACCTTTGCAGCGGCAGCGGGAGCGTCAGTCAATTCAACAACAACCTTATGCCCGGCTATTTTATAGGTCTGCGTTTCGCTCATCTCTATTCCTCTTCGTCTGTTCCCTGAGAAAATCCCGGATCAATCTCTTCTCCCGCGCTTTGGTACACGGCATTTTCTTCCGGCGTGAATTGGAATTCTGCCGGGGTCAACTGTTTTACGATTGCTCCCTCGTCAAGATAATTCTTGCGCACCTTGATTTGTTTCTTCGTGGCCTCCTTTTCGCTTTTGGCATAGTAGAGAATGCAAAGGCGATTGGGATCGTTGAGCGATTGTGCGAAGTGCATTTTAAGTTGTGTGGACAAATACGGACGATCAAGCAGCAATTTTGTACGCTTCTGCAAGTTGGCGCTGTCGATACGCTGCACAGAAGTTATGAAAACCGTTGAATCGCGCATGGAATCGCCTACGCCGAAAACGTAAACCGTGCCTTTTGTCGCCATGTTCTTTACCTGGCCAACTGCAGCCGTTGTAATCAAGGCGAATATTATTGTAAGGAATGCCTTAACCGATATGTTCATAAGAGGTTGGTTTTGTTTTGTGCAAAGATATGACTTTTTCGCCAAACTTCTGCTTGCGGTCTTTTTATTTTGCGCTAACAAAAAAAACCGAAGGCATAGGATTTTGCCCGCATGCCTCCGGTTTTTCCGTTGAATTCAAAAAGTATTGGCTAAATGCTTTGTTATTTTATTTCTTTGAGTCCTTGTCTTTGCTGTCCTTGTTCAAATCCACAGTGAAGCTCTTCTTGATTCCGCTCTTTGTGATGGCGCGAATCCAAAGTGTGCGGTCGTTCGACATATTGGCGTTCTTAACCGCCTCGTCAAAGTCGCTGCGAGTACGCATCTGCTTGTCGTTCACCTGAAGTATAATCATTCCTTTTGCTACGCCTGCTTTCTGCATTTCTCCGCCGCGTATAGCAGTAACTTCAAGCCCGTAGCTAAGGTCGAGCTGCTGTTTCAGTTCGTCCGACAACGGAGTAAGGCTCACTCCCATCTCATCTATATCCACTTCTTTCACCACGGAAGTTGTGCCCTGGGCGTTCTTGAGCGTAATTGTCTTGGTGTAGCTCTTCTTCTCGCGCAGATAGGTAATTTGCACCTTGTCGCCGGGCTTACGCAATGAGACGGCTTCTTGAAGTTCGGCCATCTTTTCGAGTTTCTTGCCGTTGATAGCAGTTATCACGTCGCCTTTCTTCAATCCTGCCTCAGATGCCGAGCTGTTTTCCTCCACTTCGTTCACGTAAACGCCGTTTACTGTGCCGAGGTCAATGGAGTTGCCTTTTTCTTTCTCGCTGTCAATGTAAGTTGAAACGTCTGTGCCGCGAATTCCGATGATTGCGCGCTGCACTGTGCCGAACTTCTTGAGGTCGTCAACCACTTTGTTCATTATCGAAGTGGGAATGGCGAAACCGTAGCCCGCATACGAACCGGTTTGAGAGATTATCATATCGTTTATACCCACGAGTTCGCCGCGTGTATTCACCAACGCGCCGCCGGAATTGCCCGGATTTATTGCTGCATCGGTTTGAATGAACGATTCTATGCCGTTGGCTCCAACCGAACGTGCCTTGGCGCTCACAATGCCAGCGGTAACGGTGGAAGTAAGGTTGAAAGGATTGCCCACGGCAAGCACCCATTCGCCAAGTTTAAGGTTTTCGCTCGAGCCTATGGTGATTGCCGGGAAATTTGAGCCCTCTATCTTTACGAGTGCAAGGTCTGTAGTTTTGTCTGTTCCTATGATTCGTGCCTTGAATTCGCGGTTGTCGTTTAATTTCACATTGATTTCGTCTGCACCGTCAACCACATGATTGTTAGTTACAATGTATCCGTCGGCCGAAATTATCACACCTGAGCCGGCCGATTTGCGTTGCGGTGTCTGGTATTGGCGTTTCTGTATTCCGCCGTTGCCTCCGCCGCGTCCGAATATATCGCCGAAGAAATCCTCAAACGGGTCGTAGTAGTCATAGGTCTGTGTCTTGGAGTTTTGTGTTACCTTGATATACACCACCGAGTTCACTGCTTTTTCGGCAGCATAGGTCAAGTCGGGAGTAACTCCCGCCGTTGGCTGGTTGTCAGCGTCAGCCACAGGTGCCACATTTGCCACCGCAGGAGCGGCAGCCAACACGGCCCCCAAAACAATTGAGCAACTAAATAGTTTGTTACTTTTCATATCGCTTTATGTTTTAATAATATGTTCTTATGCCTTATCTACCGCAAATGTAATGCCGAAAACCTCTGCAAGAGCAAAAATGGCAGAAAAAATTTCTGTCTGTTGCAAACTTTTAACCCTCTTCGCCCGGCGCTTAACAGACAATGTGGCAAACGGCTCTGTAATTTTACAGATTTTAGGCACTTCGCGTTTGCTTTTTCCCGCATTTCAGCCCCACGTTATGCGACGAAATTTCGGGGCTATGCTCTACCGAAAAAACGATATGCGCATGGCGAAAAAACTACAAGGCATCTTGTAAAAACTCCGGGCCATGTAATTTAAATTAGATGCGGCGGAATTTAAATTTGGTGGCCCGGAGTTTTTCTGAGAT
>CAVFYC010000046.1:0-17476 GCA_963626585.1 Christensenellaceae bacterium Phil1
TTTTACGACAAGGCATCTTGTAAAAACGAGATGCGTCGGAATTTAAATTAGATGCCTTGGAATTTAAATTATGTCAGACATCGTTCAGACGAAATAAGCGCAAACAGAATCTCCATAGTATCAGGAAGTTAGAAAAAGGAACTTGTACGGAAAAATCAATGGCCATTTTCGGAGAATTGTGCCCCTCGACAAGACCATTTGAGATTCAAAAAATCCGGTAAAACGGGGCGAAAAAAAACAGACGCATCCTTTTCGGAACGCGTCTGTTTTGTATGGTTCGGCAACTCGCTGCTATGCGTCGATATTGGCGAAAGTTGCGTGGGCTTCAATGAATTCGCGACGCGGACCCACATCTTCGCCCATCAGCATGGAGAAAATGTAGTCTGCATTTGTAGCGTTTTCAATCGTTACCTGTTTCAGTAAACGTTTTTCGGGGTCCATTGTGGTATCCCAAAGCTGTTTGGCGTTCATTTCACCGAGACCTTTGTAACGTTGTGTGTAAACGCCTTCCTCGCTGCCGTTGTTGTATTTTTCCATAAACCTGCGGCGGTCGGCATCTGTGTAGCAATATTCTTCGTGCTTGTCTTTCTTGCACCGATAGAGCGGCGGAGTGGCAATATAAAGGTATCCGTCCTCGATGATTTGCGGCATATAACGATAGAAAAGCGTCATTATCAGTGTGTCGATGTGGGAGCCATCGACGTCGGCGTCGGTCATTATTATTACCTTGTGGTAGCGAAGTTTGTCAATGTTTGCTTCTTTGCTGTCGCCGTTCACGCCGAATCGCACTCCCAATGCTTGTATGATATTGTTCACCTCATCGCTTTCGAAAGCCTTATGCCACAAGGCTTTTTCCACGTTGAGAATTTTTCCTCTAAGAGGCAATATCGCCTGTGTCTTGCGCGAGCGCCCGTTTTTCGCCGTACCGCCTGCGGAATCTCCCTCCACGAGGAAAAGTTCGCACTCTGCGGGATCTTTTGAAGAGCAATCGGCAAGTTTTCCAGGGAGTCCGCCGCCAGTAAGCGGGCTCTTGCGAAGCACACTCTCCCTTGCCTTTTTTGCAGCAATACGTGCCGTGGCGGCGAGAATTACCTTGTCGATAATAAGTTTGGCTTCCTTGGGGTGTTCCTCAAGATAGTTTGAAAGCGCCTCGGCTACAGCTTGGTTTACAGCGCCTGCAACCTCGTTGTTTCCGAGTTTCGTTTTTGTTTGTCCCTCAAACTGTGGCTCGGCAACCTTAACCGATACCACCGCCGTAAGACCTTCGCGGAAATCTTCGGGAGCTATTTCTACTTTGCTCTTCTCTATTACCTTCTGGAAATTGTCTTCGGCGTATTTTTTCAAGACACGGGTTAACGCCTGACGGAACCCCATTACATGAGTACCGCCTTCGATTGTATTGATATTGTTTACGTACGAATGAATGTTCTCGCTCGACGAAGTGTTGTACATAATGGCCGCCTCAATAGGGACATCGTTTTTCTCGGTGTTGAGATAAATCACATCGTCGAAAAGATGAATTCTGCTCGAGTCGATATATTTCACAAACTCCCGCAAACCTTTTTCGCTGTAGAAAGTCTCCTGTTTTGTTTTGCCCTCTTCGTCAGGCCGCAAATCCGTAAGCGTAATTCTTAATCCGGCATTCAGATACGCGAGCTCGCGCATACGGTTTGCCAAAAGGCTATATTTATATGTAGTAGTAATGAAAATGCTTCCGTCGGGCCAGAATTGCTGCCTTGTTCCGTGCAAATTACTTTCTCCAACAACTTTCACGGGATACACGGCCTTTCCTTTTGCGTATTCTTGCTGATATATTTTGCCGTTGCGGAACACTTGCGAAATCATCTTCGTGGAAAGTGCGTTTACACACGAAACACCAACGCCATGAAGACCGCCGGAAACCTTGTAGGAACTTTTGTTGAATTTTCCGCCGGCGTGGAGAACGGTCATTACCACCTCGAGAGCCGATTTATGTTCCTTCTCGTGCATATCTACGGGGATTCCGCGCCCGTCGTCCTGCACAATAATTGAGTTGTCTTCGCAAATGGTTACTTCTACGTGTGTGCAATATCCTGCGAGAGCCTCATCGATAGAGTTGTCAACCGTTTCATAAACAAGATGGTGAAGACCTTTCTCGCTGATGTCGCCAATATACATGGCGGGGCGCTTGCGCACAGCTTCGAGACCTTCAAGAACTTGTATGTTACTCGCGGAATAATTCTCTTCCGCAATCTTCTCTCTTTCGTCCATATTTATCTGTTGTGAATAGTCTGTTTTTATAGCTACAAAGTTAATAAAAACTGGCGTTTTGAGGCATAAAAATGGCTTGAAAACGCATCTTTTCGCGTTGGTTTTGTGCTGATTTTGCTTTTGAAACCGCCAAGGCTGATTTTACCGGCAAAACGGTGGCTTGCGGTGCGTTGTAGCGCGCCTATATTACGCGAAAGTTATCACGGCAGCGCAAAAAACGAGGCAAAGAGCCATTGCTATTTCCATCTTGCGCTGATGACGTGAGAAAAATTTGTGAAGAAAACCGCCGAGAAGCAGCCATACGAGGTTTGCCCCCGGTCCTGCGAGGGCAATAAAAGGCGCAACGGAAAGCAAATCGGGCAGTTTTTCAGAATGAGGCAGCACAAATGTTGAAAAAACCATGAGATCGAAAAGCAGAATCTTGGCGTTGGTAAGTTGCACTACCATGCCGGAAAGAAAAGTACAGTCGCGCGATTTATTTTGTGCCTTCCCCGACGAAGAATATGTTTTCCAGGCGAGATATAATATGTAAGCAGCGCCCAGATATTTGACATATTTCACATATTGTCCCATTGCCTCGCCTATGTAATGCGTTAGAACGGCGAGGACAACCACTGCTATCGAAAATCCAACAAGCAAACCCAACCACATTCGGAGTGCCTTTTTCCTTCCATAGCGCATAGAGCACATGAGGCTGAAGATATTTGCCGGACCGGGTGTATATCCGATGGCCAATATCAGAGCCAGTAGGGAAGGTAGTTGTTCTAGGGGCATTCGACGCGGTTGATGAAATAAAAATAAAAAGCGATCCAGCCCTTTTAGGGGGTCGTCCGCTTAATAAATAACCTAAAAATAAATAGTATGAAAAACTTACTTCAAGGAGTTTACGTGCTTAGCAACCGAAGACTTGAGGTTGGCAACTTTATTCTTGTGAATGATGTTGTCTTTAGCCAACTTGTCAAGAAGGTGCTGCACTTTGGGCAACTGCTCTTCGGCAGAAGCTTTATCTGTAGTGGCACGAAGGTCGCGCAAAGCGTTGCGCATTGTCTTAGCATAATAGCGATTATGCAGGCGACGAACTTCCGTCTGACGGATTCTCTTTATTGATGATTTGTGATTAGCCATCTTTTATTTTCTTTTTTATTGTAGCCGATAGCAGAGTCGAACTGCTCTTTAGAGAATGAAAATCTCTCGTCCTAACCGATAGACGAATCGGCCGCCTATTGATGCGAGCCAAAAGGCATAGCTTTCAGTTGCGAGTGCAAAAGTAGATGTTTTAATATTAATGGCAAAATTTCTACGCAAGTTTTTTAATATTTCGGACGATTTTTCTGAAAATCGTAGCGAAATCTCACTCTATCCGAATATTTCGTGCAGTATTTCGGGCGATTTCAGGGTGGGAAATGCCGGCAAGTGCACAGAATAATATTGTATTATGACTTGCAGAATACGCGAACGCATGGCGCGCGAAATGGGCAGTTTGGCAGCCGTAGCATATTTCAAACGCAGCAGCCACGATATGTTTTGGGCCTCTTGAGGTGCTATCACGTTAGGCGTGGAGGGACGAACGGGCGAAAAACGTCCGTTGTCCATGTCGAACCATTGCCCAGGAGAGTAATTCTCAAGGTTTGGAGTGAAGCCGAGGTAGGAGGTGAGGTGCAAAAGAAACACTATATGGAAATTTGCGCAGTTTTCGCCGCCTTCGTCGAGCCACCTCATAGAGGCGAAAAGGAATTCAAAAAGTGCGGCATCGCCTATCGGCGTGCGTAGGGCTGCCGACAGAAATTCGGCAAGAAACATCACGATCGCAGTCTTTGCCGGCGAGTAAGGGATAGTGGAATAAATGTTTGCGGGGCGCACTGCCTTCACTCGCATTAGCTGCGTTGTGCCCCGGTCGTTCCATTCTATTTGCAGCTGGGCCATTGGAGTGAACAATACATTCTTTACTCCGGCGCGACTTGTCTTTGGAATGCGCACGAGAAAGCTGCGACGTCCGTCGGTCTCGGTGTAAACGTCGGCTATAAGCGTGGAATCGCTGTGCTTGATGGTGCGCAGCACTATTGCTCTTGAGTTTTGCAGCATTTTGCGGGTATGCGTTATGATATGAGAGCAAAGTTAGCCATTTTTCGGCTATTGTTTTTCATGCTTCATGCCACATTTCCGCGCCATGATTTTATCCCGAAAAAACGATATGGTTTTTCGAAAAAACAATGTCTGACATTATTTGAATAATATCGGTTATCGTTTAGATAATGTCTGACTTCGTTTCGAACGAAATGCCTTGGAGTTTTTGCGGGTTATGACATACGCTTTTCAAGGTGCTTTCTCGACTGCGGAATAACTTGAAACATCGCGATTTTGCCGTATATAGTCGCGCTCTTGACTTGGCTTTTTGCTAATTTTGCAAGTGCAAACAGAAAAACAATAATCATTATACTAAAATGAAGCGTATAATTTTAAGTTGTATCGCATTTGTGGCATCGTTTGCCGCAATGCAGGCGCAGCAGGTCCCCGTTTATCTCGACGGCACCAAATCTTTGGAGCAGCGTGTGGAAGATGCGCTGTCTCGCATGACTTTACAGGAGAAAATCCGCGTAATTCATGCTCAGAGCAAGTTTTCTTCGGCAGGCGTTCCGCGTTTGGGTTTTCCCGACTTCTGGACTGACGACGGCCCTCACGGAGTGCGTCCCGATGTGCTTTGGGACGAATGGGACCAGGCGGGACAAACCAACGATTCGTGCGTGGCTTTTCCGGCCCTCACTTGTTTGGCGGCAACCTGGAACCCCGAAATGGCGAACCTCTACGGCAAGAGTTTGGGCGAGGAGGCACGCTATCGCCACAAGGACATGATTCTCGGCCCTGGCGTGAATATATTCCGCACTCCTCTCAACGGCAGAAATTTCGAATACATGGGCGAAGACCCCTACCTCACTTCCACGATGGTCGTTCCCTATATTCAGGGGCTGCAAAGCAACGGAGTTTCGGCGTGTGTAAAACATTATTGTCTCAACAACGACGAAGAATACCGCCATCAGGTGAATGTGATAGTCAGCGACCGGGCTCTTCACGAAATCTACCTACCTGCTTTCAAAGCCGCCGTAGAGAAGGGCAAAACCTGGGCAATTATGGGAGCCTACAACCTTTACAAAAACGAGCACAACTGCCATAATCAGTGGACACTCGGCAAGATATTAAAAGGAGATTGGAAATTCGACGGCGTAGTAGTGAGCGACTGGGGCGGTTGCCATGACACCGATCAAGCTATAAGGCACGGACTCGACATGGAGTTCGGTTCTTGGACAAACGGCCTCTCGGAAGGTGCGAAAAATGCCTATGAAAGTTATTTTCTTGCCATGCCTTATATAAAAGGTATCAAGGAGGGAAAATATTCCACCAAAGAACTCGACGACAAGGTGCGCCGCGTTTTGCGCTTGTTCTATCGCACTACGATGAACAACCAACGGGCAACGGGTTTTCTGTGCTCGGAATCCCATTATGATGCGGCAAAGAAAATCGCAGAAGAGGGTATCGTTCTTCTGCAAAACGCCGGAAACGTGCTGCCGATTGACATTGCAAAGACAAAACGCGTGCTCGTGGTGGGCGAAAACGCCATAAAAATGATGACTGTGGGCGGCGGAAGTTCTTCATTGAAAGTGCAGAAAGAAATACTCCCTCTCGAAGGGCTTAAAGCGCGTCTTGGGAAAAACATACAGGTTGACTTTGCGCGCGGATACGTTGGCGACACGGGCGGAACGTACAACGGCGTAACCACCGGGCAGGATTTGCAGGAGAAACGCAGCGCCGACGAATTGATAGCCGAAGCTGTGGAAAAGGCAAAGGGCGCCGATTATGTGATAATGTTCGGAGGACTCAACAAAGCGCAGCACCAGGACAGCGAAGGCAATGACCGTAAAAGCTACGAGCTACCTTACGGGCAGGACAAGCTGATAGAGGCGCTTGCCGGGGCAAACCGGAATTTCGTTTACGTAAACATTTCGGGCAACCCCGTATCTATGCCGTGGAAAAGCAAAGTTCCCGCAATTTTGCAGGGTTGGTTTATAGGTTCCGAGGCAGGCGAGGCTCTCGCTTCGATACTTGTGGGCGATGCCAACCCGAGCGGAAAACTCCCCTACACTTGGTGGACGGCTCTTGACGATGTTCCGGCGCACGCGCTCAAATCCTATCCGGGCACATGGCGCGCGAGCAAGGATATTATCGACGAAGAATACAAAGAAGGCATATATGTGGGCTACCGCTGGGTAGACAAACAGAAATCCCGCCCTCTGTTCGCGTTTGGCCACGGTTTGGGATATTCCTCGTTCGCAATTTCTAATCTCCGCGCCGACAAGAATTCGGTTACCAAGGAAGATAGCATAACTTTCACGGTGAATGTGAAAAACACCGGCAAACGTGCGGGTGCCGAAACGGTGCAACTTTACATTCACGACGCAAAAGCTTCGGTTGACCGCCCTTACAAGGAGCTCAAAGGCTTCAAGAAAGTTTATTTGCAGCCGGGCGAGAGCAAGGACGTGGCTATCTCTGTGGCCAACGACGCATTGAGTTTCTACGACGAGGCTTCGAGCGCGTGGAAATCAGAACCCGGGGAATTTGAGGCCTTGGTTGGAAATGCGTCCGACAATTTGAAACTGAAAAAGAAGTTTGAACTGAAATAAACAAACCCTCGCACAACACTTGCAATCCCGTCTGCGGCAAAGCAGGCGGGATTGTTTGTTTCCGCGCCCCCGAAACGGCCGTTTTTGAACTGAGAAAAGCATTGTCCAACGGCATATTTTTCACCTTTTGCAACAAGTTGTTTTTCTGACATTTGTAAAGGGCAAAATTCCAAGGCATCTAATTTAAATTCCGACGCATCTCGTAAAAATTAGATGCGGCGGAGTTTTCACGAGATGCGACATAGTTTTTACCAAGACTTTTTCAAGGCAAAAACAAACGGGCCGAATTGTCAACTTAATTGTTTCTTAACAGCCCAACTCCGTGATTTTGAACATAAATGTGTATGTTTGCAACATGGAAACTCAAGAAAATTACAAAGGCAAGCTGCTCATTGTAGACGATGAGCCGGATATTCGCGAAATACTCCAGGTAAATCTCGAAGTGGCAGGATATGAAGTAATCACCGCCCCGTCAGCCGAAGACGCGCTCCAACAACTCGACTCCTCCGTCTCGCTCATTCTTCTCGATGTGATGCTTGGAGGAATGTCGGGCTATGCCATGGCGCGCAAACTGCGGCAGGAACTCAACAATCAAGTGCCAATTATCTTTCTCACGGCAAAAGACACGGAAAACGACCTGCTCACGGGCTTTTCCGCCGGAGGCGACGACTATATTTCCAAGCCTTTTTCGATTCACGAGGTTATTGCGCGCGTGGGCGCGGTAGTACGCCGCCGCAACATGCCGGGCAGCAGCGAAACAAACCATATAAATATCGGCAACATCGAGATAATTCCCGACCGCAAGCTTGTGCGTTCCAACGGCGCCGACGTAATTCTCACGCCCAAGGAATATGGCATACTCAAAATGCTTGTTTCCTCGCCCGGCAGAGTATATTCGCGCGACGAAATCCTGCACAAAGTGTGGCAGGACGACTCTCTTGTTCTCGAACGCACGGTTGACGTACACATCACACGCATACGTTCGAAACTCGGCGAGGCAGGCGCGCAAATCGTAAACCGGCAAGGATACGGATATTGCTTTATAGAAAAATGAAACCGCTCGGCTACAGATACAAACTGCTTCTATCGTTCACGGGAATCTTTGCCGTGTTCGCCATAGTCATGGTATTGTTTGAAATGCACTATGAACGCGGGCTGAGAGCAAAGGATTTTCGCGATCACATGCGAGACTATGCCGACATGGTGGCCCGCGAAATACACCAGACAGGCGACACAATTTCACTCGAGAACATGCGCGAATTTCTTGTATGCCTGCCACACGAAGTAAGATTCACCATAATCGACCGCAAAGGCAACGTGGTTTACGAATCAAACAGCGAAAACGCCCACATAGACGGCAACCATTCAAATCGACCCGAGATAGTGCGCGCCATAAAGGTTGCCGACGGCGCGTATGACGTTCGACATTCCGCGACATTCAACACCGATTATTTTTACTTTGCCAAAACCTACGGCAAATACGTTGTGCGCGTGGCAAGACCCTATGACGAAGGAGTGAGAACGCTTCTGCGCCCCGCCAACGTGTTTCTGCTTTTCACGCTCCTTGTCCTGCCCATCGTGATAGTGATTTTCATTTATATTTCCGACAGTTTCGGGCGCTCGGTATCGCGTTTGCGGCAATTTATAAGCGAGGCCGCAAACGGCGGAATAAACTACGAAAAAATAGAGTTCCCTCATTCGGAGCTGGGAGACATCGGACGCGAAATTATGCGCCTTTACCGACAAATTGACGAGAAGGGGCTGCAAGCGAAAACCGACCGCGAACGATTGCTGAAGCATTTCCAGTATCTCGAAGGCGGCATCGCGATTTTCAACACCAAGAACGGAAAAATTTACGCCAATCCGCGTTTTGTGCAATACGTCAACACCATTCTTCCAACGCCCACCGGCGACATCAACTCCATTTGGAATTACGATGCATTCCGTCCCGCGCGCGAATTCGTGGAGCTAAACAGCCGCGAGCTCGACCCCGAAGAGGCTGCGCCCGTGATGCGTTTCAACATTGCGGCAGGCAGTGCGAGATATTCGGTACAGGTGGTGGTTTACAGCGCAGATGATTTTGAAATGTCGGTATATGATGTAACACACGCTGAGAAAAGCCGCATCTTAAAGCAGCAAATGAGCAATAATATAACGCATGAATTGCGCACGCCGGTAAGTAGTATTCGCGGCTACATCGAGACTATTTTGGAATGCAACGGACTGTCGGACGAAAAGAAGCGTTATTTTTTGGAGCGCACCTATGCTCAGGTAATCCGCCTGAGCGAACTTATACGCGACGTGGCTATCATTACGAAAGTTGACGAAGCTCCCGAAACCATGCACAAAGAAAATGTGGCGGCTGCCGAAGTTATGGACGATGTAATAGAAGAACTGGGCGCCAAGATACGCGAAGCGGGAATGCAGGTGGAGAATTTTATTGGCCGCGACGTGAAAGTTTACGGCAACTACTCGCTGGTTTATTCCATTTTCCGCAATTTGGTGGAAAACAGTGTGCGCTACGCCGGAAAAGATACGTTGATACACGTGGAATGTTACAACAGCGACGACGACTATCGCTTCTTCAACTACTATGATACGGGCAAAGGTTGCCCCGAACAGCATTTGCCGCGCCTGTTCGAGCGTTTCTATCGCGCCGAAGAGGGAAGAACGCGCGAACTCGGCGGTTCGGGACTCGGCTTGTCAATCGTGCGCAACGCGGTAACCTTTCACCACGGAAACATCTCTGTGAGAAACCGCGAGGGAGGCGGACTGCAATTTCTCTTCACCCTTCAACGCCACGACATAAAGTAACTATTCCGAAACACTCGCCGCGGCCGTGTTTCCATATGCCTTACAACATAAAAAACGGGCTATACGAATAGTTTCGTATGGCCCGTCTTTTTTCCATTATACTATATGGATTTTACGACATGCGATATCGCGAAAACGAGGTCTGACCTAATTTAAATTCCGACGCATCTAATTTAAATTTCATGGCCCGGAGTTTTTACGAGATGCGGCAAAATTTTCGCCCCACCCTATTAAGTTTTACAAAAGTCTTTTATTCAATAGATTACTTGCCTGCCGCAGCATTCTTTGTCTTGAACGCGAGGGCATACATGCGCATCTGTTTCAACATCGACAGCAAACCGTTGCTTCGTGTGGGCGAAAGGTGGTCGCGCAAGCCAATGCGGTCAATCATATAAAGGTCGGCATTAAGAATTTCATCGGGCGTATGTCCGGAGAGAACGCGTATCAGCAGCGAGACAATGCCTTTCACGATAAGCGCATCGCTTTCGGCTTGAAACACAAGGGTTCCGTCGGCGTTTTGGTTGCACACCAGCCAAAGCCTGCTCTGACATCCTTCAATCAAATTCTGGTCGTTTTTCTCCCCCTCGGGCAACGACTTCTGCTCATTGCCCATATCGATTAAAAGTTGATAGCGGTCGAGCCAATCTTCAAAGTCCTCAAACTCCTCAATTATCTCGTCCTGTATTTCATTTATCGTCTGCATATTATTTTTCGTTATAAATTACCTGCAACATAGTCTGCCCCACGGCTTTGAGCGTATTTCGGTCGATATTCTCGGGCGTATCGCTCACCGTGTGCCAAGTAGGACCAAAACTGTTCTCGTAATCGGTATAGCAAGGTATGATATCAATCGTCGGAATGCCCGCAATTTGATTCATAGGCAAGTGGTCGTCCGTAGCATAACCGCCGTCCTGCGCAGGGAAAACCGAAGAATATCCGGCATCTACGGCAGCCGACCAAACTTTGTTGACTATCCCCGGAGCTAAACGCTTTGAAAATCCCTCTTGATAGAATTTCGCCGCTTTTGCGCCCACCATGTCAAGGTTTATGCCGTATATCGGGCGATATTCGGGGCGCGGAAGATTTGCGGCAAAGTATTGCGAACCCAAACACCACGATGTTTCGTCTTTTTCGGAATCACCTGTTTTATCCCATTCGGGAGCTCCACAATCCTCCGTGTCGAAACAAACAAAATCAACTGCGATATTCGGCGCTTGCTGTTTGATTACACGCGCAATTTCGAGCATCACCGCCACTCCACTCGCGCCGTCGTTTGCAGCAAGCACGGGAGTTTTGTGATTTTTCTCGTCGGGGTCCTGATCAGCCCAAGGACGCGAATCCCAATGTGCCGAGAAAAGAATGCGCGGTGCCGAAGTGGTGTCGGAAGTTACGAACAAATTCACATTTTTCATCTTCACCCCGTCATAGCGAGGCAAGACGACAGTTTGGCGAACCACAGTATATCCAAGTTTCTCAAACTCCGTAGCAATATAGTCGGCACACTTTTCGTGGGCCTCGGTATTGGGCACACGCGCGCCAAATGCACACTGAGCAATAATATGCTTCATTGCATTTTCCTGGTCAAACTGCGGCACGATTACAGAGTCGGTATCAGCTACGTCGCTATCCCCCTTGCCGTTGCCCGCCGTTAAAGCAATTACAACGCCTGCCGCTACAACGGCAAGCGCAACAATTGTAATGATTATTGGTTTTGCTTTTTTCTTTGTCATATATTTCAGATTTTTGCTGCGTCCTGCACTTGCTGCATCACCCTCAGGAAATTTCCTCCCCATATCAGCGCCATATCATCTTCGCTATAGCGTTTGCGCAAAAGGCGTTTCGTGATGTTTATCATCTCTGCCGCCGAAGCAATGCCCGGCACTCCGCCGTCGCCGTCAAAGTCGGAACCGATGCCGGCGTGTTCTATTCCCGCAACCTCTATTATATGTTCAAGATGAGCCATAGCGTCGAGCACAGTAGCCTTTCCGTCGCGCCTGAGAAAGCCTTCGTAAAAAGTTACCTGCGCCACGCCGCCGTTTTTGCGCAACGCCCGCAACTGTTCGTCGGTAAGATTTCGCGGGTGATCGCACAACGCACGCGCCGAAGCATGGCTGCAAACAATGGGAAGGCTGCTGATTTCCATAGCGTCGTAGAAACTTTTTTCGCCGCCGTGAGACAAATCAACCATAATTCCGCAACGGTTCATTTCGTGTATAACCTGTTCGCCAAACTTACTGACCCCGCCGTGCTCATTACGCGTCTTGGCAGCCGAATCACAGATATCGTTGTCCCCGTTATGGCACAAGGTGATATACACAACGCCTTCGCGGGCATAACGTTCCACATTCGAAATATCTTTGGCCAAAGCATATCCGTTTTCAATGGCTTTCATTATAGCGTGTTTGCCTTGCCGTTTAAGCCGCATCAAGTCTGCCGGAGTCCGCGCCAGTTCTACGCCCTCTGCTTCGCCCACCATTTTGTCTATCTTGGCAAATATATCGTCGGCCATGCGCGTTGCAGCGGAAAGACCTTCGTTGTCGCGCGCCCCCTGCGGTATATAAGCCGCCATTATCGAGGCATCAAGCCCGCCTTCTTCCATTTTGTGGAGATCAACGAGTATCTTGGGGTCGCGACGTCGGATATCAATGCCTTGGGAAAAGAACATCGGAGTATCGCAATGCGTATCAAGCGTAAGATGTGAGGCATGAAATTTACGCGCCTTGCGGTAAACGTCTGCTTCGTCTACTATCCAATTGAAAATCTTGTCTACCTTATTTTTTTCGTCTCCAGCAAAACATTCCGGATGCCATTGAACACCGAGCACAGGCTTGAATTCCGTGCTTTCAACCGCCTCGATTATTCCGTCGGGGGCTATTGCCGAAATTTTCAAATGCTCTCCGGGCGAAGAAACCGCCTGGTGATGAAACGAATTCACATATATTTTCTCGGCGTTATATATCTCGTGGAGCAGAGTGTCCGGCATAATTTCCACGGAATGCGTGGGAGTTTTGCGTGCAGCGGTTTGTGAATGCCGCAAAAGCGTGTGGGATTCTTTTTGCGAGTATATATCCTGAAATATATTGCCTTTCAGCGCGAGCGCAAGCGTTTGTATTCCCCGACATATGCCGAGGAGGGGAATTTGTCTGTCGTATGCAAGACGCGTTATGAGCAATTCAAACCCATCACGTTCGGCATTGATTCCGCCAAGACCTTGCTGCGGTTCTTCGCCTACAAACAACGGATTTATATCAGCCCCGCCCGAAAGAACAAGAGCGTCGATGCGCGCAAGAGTATTGAGAATCGTCTGCACATCATCGGTAGGAGGTATTACGAGCGGCACTCCACCTGCCATTTCCACGCTTTTATAATACGCTTTGGCAAGTTTCTCCGTGTCGTCATCGCAATTAGCCGTGATTCCCACAACAGGGCGCTCCTTCATATTGGGAAACGCTGAATTGATACGGCTATACGCGCCGTCTATATCAAATGCCGGGGTATCACAAAGACTTACAGTTTTCATTTACTTCTTTTCATCGAATTTATACCGCCGTTTGGGATTGCGCGGAAACCACCCGCGCTCCACGCGCTGCTCTTGCTCAAAGAGTTCCTTGATTGCCCAAAAAGCAGAAAAGGAGAAAACTCCAAGGATAGAGCTTATCATTATATTTTCAACAAATATCGCCCCTACGAGAGCCGCTATGCCGGCAAGCAAATAAATCCACCACGGGCGCGTGCCGAAATAGTATTCTGTTTTAATGACTATCGGGTGAAAAATCCCGATTATAATAAAAGTAGAGATGCCTATCAGCAGGCCTTCAAAGTTCAAAGACACTTGCGTGCGGGATTTTATTGGTTTGAAATATTAGTCTGATTCAATGGCAAGCGGTTTGTCAATGCTTTGCTCCAATGAAATCAGAGTTTCGGTTGACGTTACGCCCACGATTTTCTGTATCTGATGGTTCAGAAGCTCCATAAGATGCGTATTGTCGCGTGCGTAAAGTTTTATAAGCATCGTGTAGGACCCCGTTGTGAAATGGCATTCCACCACTTCGGGTATCTTGGAAATCTGATCTACCACACTCTGGTAACGAGAACCCTTGTCGAGACAAATTCCGACGAATGTACACGTAAGGTATCCCACTGACTGCGGATTTACATCGTATCTCGAACCCGTAATAACGCCATTCTCTATCATTTTGAGCACACGCTGATGCACTGCAGCGCGAGACATTTGGCAAACTTTTGCCACATCTTTCAAAGGAACGCGAGCGTCGCGTCCAATTATGCTTAGTATCTTACGATCACTGTTGTCTATTCTCTTCTGTTTAGTTTTCATGGGAACAAAGACTGTTTTGTTTGTTAATATATTTCTTGCATTTCATTGTGTATGCGCTGTTTTGTTTATCGCAAAGATATAAATTTTCTTTCTAACGATAGTTATTTGTGATAGAAATATGCTAAAATCGACGCAAATAGTTTGTTTTTTGCAAGCGAAAAGCGACATATTGAAATTTTCTCGTTGCTTTTCTGCTTTTCCGTACCGCAATATTGTTTCTCTCTTTGCCTATTAAATAAAAAGAGGACCTTACTTTCGTAAAATCCTCTCTACATTGTTTTCTCTTGGGTGATCTGGAAGGGATTCGAACCCTTGACCCACAGCTTAGAAGGCTGTTGCTCTATCCAGCTGAGCTACCAGACCTTTCGTTCGGTTTCGTGGCGCGAAGTTACTGCATTTTTTTATTTTACGCAACATATCGGTCTAAATTATTGGGCAAAAGCAGAATGTTCTCAGCAAAATCATATCTATGGCAGTTTGTTATCGTTTAAATATCTGTTTAGATTTTACAGAATCCGCACCGGCAAAAAGTTGTAAGCGGAAAGAATAAAACAGATATAGGCGTTTAATCCGCCCTATTCCCAGAAAAAATTTGAGGCTCATAATACCGAAGTCGTCTTGCCAATTCCATTATTTCTAATTCCATGATATTTTGTACTATACACATGGAAATACGTACAAAAATACGTCCGAAATCTTTTTCTTTGAAAAGCAGAAAATATTTTATTGGTATTTAAAATCGATTGTATATATTTGTACCATTGTTTCATAGGCACAAACAAAAACAAAAACAATACATTAAAAATCTGCCATGAACACGTATCAAGAATGCTAGATAACAACAAACGTAATGCATTAATATTATGATCAAGCTCAGAGACACCGCATTTTTGCTTTTGGCAAAATTCGACTCCTTTATCAGACTGGAAAACGCACTAGCGGTAACGGAATATCTTTCCTCCGAATTTGACGCCCCAATACATTTCTTGGAAGTTGGAAGCAGGAACTCCGGGATTTTCCAGAAATTGATGCCCCAAAGCGTACAATATGATTTTGTGGAAGACAAAGACCCAATGCTGCACAGAACCATGTACATAAACAAAATGCTTAATTCCGCCACAGAACGCTATGTTTCCGTATGGGACATAGATGTGATAGTTCCTGTACAACAGGTGGAAAAGGCTATAGAATTGTTAAGGGACGGAGCGGATTTCTCATATCCATATGAACATGACTTTTTGGACACTTCCGAAGAGATTAGGGAAATGTATCTTGAAAGCAGGAGTATAGACTTTCTGCTACAACACAAACAGTTCATGAATAAGCTGTACCCGCCCAACCCTGTGGGAGGGGCTTATATGGCGAACAAGAAATCCTATATAGCCAGCGGAAAGGAAAACACCCGGTTTTATGGCTGGGGAATAGAGGATGGTGAAAGGTATATGCGCTGGCTCTCAAAAAACAAGAAAGTGGAAAGGGTCGAGGGTCCTTTGTTCCATCTTACACATCCAAGGGGAGCTAACAGTACGATGCCGAATGTAGATGAGACGGTTATAAAGAAAAGAATATATTTTTCAGCATTAAGAGGCAAGACATGGACAGGTTTTTAGGAGAACGCATATTGGAATTGCTTACAAGCTATAATTATAAAAATCTTGGGCTTTTCACGGGAAAGACAGGCGTATGCCTGGCTCTTTACTCGCTTGCCAAAGGTTTTGGTGTGGCAGAGGCGGAAAACGCCGCAGACTCCCTTGTGGAAGAAATAGCAGCCGAACTTCCACGTGCGAGAAGCACCAGCTTTGACAAAGGGCTGGCGGGAATAGGCTGGGCAGTAAATTTATTGAATGAGGCAGGTTGTATTACTGGGAAGATTGATGAGATATTGTGCGATGTTGATGCAGCCATTTACAAAACGCTTACGTGCAAATCTTACAACATTCCATTGTACTGCACGAGTGGGCTGGTCGGGTATTTGGCTTATTTGTCTTGCAGGTTAGGAAATCCGAACCATAGAAAGAATGGTGATTTGAACCGCCTTTGCACAGCCGCTTTAAGAATAACCATAGACAAGATCCAAAACATAATGCCGTCCGCTTTTTCTGTAATGTCAAAAGATTTGTACATAACAGCCTTATGGGAATTTCCTCTGCTATTCGTCCTTTTAAGGAAAGCGTTGGAACTTGGTGTGTACTCCCACTAGATTTCCTGCATGGTGAACAATTGGGAAATCTACATGAAAGGCAACGTGCCATATTACAATGTAAACAAGCTTATGCTTGCAACGTCAATGGCATATTTGAACGAAATCCTTTCAAGCAAAGAAATAGAAAGACAGATAGACATCCTGGTGTACTCAGTGGACTTCGACCAAATAGAAAAGGAAATAGACGACAGGATTGAGAATGTGAACGAAGGGTGGTTCTTGAGTGCGTTCATTCTTTTTTAGGCGACAAAGTATATAAGCAGGGAGCACATGAAATACGGCTTAATAGAAAAAACGCGCAAGCAAATCGTCCAAAAATACTACACGAAATTCATCTCTAAGGTAAAGAAAACGTACCTGTGCGAAAACTTGAGTTTAGTGAACGGCTTGGCGGGCGTTACTTGTATGCTTGCCTTGTACCCGGATACTTTTGAAATCTGACAATATGTATAACTAAAAAAATAGAAAAATGAAAGAACTAAAAAAATTGAATGTGGGGAACATTGATGAACCGCAGCTTCTGCAAACAGAACAGGACAATGACGAATCGGAAAAAAGGGTGAAAGAACCTATCTATGGAAGCGACGAAGCGTGCTTCTACAACTGTTTGGCGTATGCGGCGAAAAAATTTGGATGGAAATGTTCTCCTGGGAAATTTGCAGACGACTACTATGACGGCAGCATGTATAATTCCATTTATGGAAACAACAAAAAATGGTCTGGAACGGGATGTAAAACGGAAAGTAAAGAAGGACCGAACGTTGGAATACCAAGTGGAATTTCATATATTCCTAACCCTGTAGCATATAATTATATAGAGAACTATTTTACCACAACGGGAGGTGGATGGAAACGAAAAGAAGATGAGGTAAAAAAGTTGATGGAGCCAGGAATAAGCGGCTATGTTATGGGGGTCATCCAAACGAGAGACAGCAATGGTTGTCTGTCATTATCTTTGTCTGCCAACAAACATGCGGTTATACTGCAATACATATCACCATCGGGAGAATATCATTATTATGACCCCACGAATGGGGAATATAAAAGTTGCATTCCTTCGGACGTGCTTTACGCCGGCAAGATGACAGGGGTAAAAGAAGAAGTACTTGAAAAGAAGAAAAAATGAACTGGATGTACGGTTTTGCCGCCGCTTGTGCTTTGTGCCTTGCGGGGACATCGTCTGTCAATGCGCAGATAATA
>CAVFYC010000047.1:0-17399 GCA_963626585.1 Christensenellaceae bacterium Phil1
TTCATGCCATACCCCTAAAAACACACCAAACAACCCTAAAACCAATACGTTAAACACACAAAAATATTTTTGAGAAAATTACACCGCATCGCAGCAAATTCAAACCACAAACCGCTTTTCCTAACCAAACACTACAAAAACACCCCACTCCACCCAACGCAAAATTCCACCACACCACAACAAAAAAACAATGACGGACATTATTCAAACAATGTCTGACTTCGTTTTTACGATATCCCATGCCCTTTTTACGAGGTGCCTTGCGCCGTTTTACGAGATGCGGCGGAATTTAAATTTCATGGCCCGGAATTTAAATTAGATGCGACGAAGTTTTTACAATGTCCCATATTAGAAAAAACATGACTAACTTTGCGCTCACATCACGGCACTATATATAATGGGAATGCCTTTGTATGCGTGCCGCAACCGTTATAAACCTGAAAAGAACTTATATATTTTATGCTACATCTATCTGAATTGCTATTTCTCGGCGGTTTTGTGGTTTTCATAGCCGCCATTCTTGTGCTCGACATGCTTGTTATCGACAGGAAAGCCCATGTGGTTTCGCTCAAAGAGGCTGGCACATGGACGGCGGTGTGGATTACTCTCGCGCTTGCCTTTTCTGTTTTTCTTTGGTTTCATGGCGACATGGTGCACGGCATACATAATTTTGCCGATTTGCAGGCGGTGGCCGCTAAATATGCCAAGCATCTCACTTTGAACCCCGATGATTTTGAAGGAAGTTTGCAGAAATACCGCCATTATATGACCATATCGTATATTTCGGGCTATCTGATTGAAAAAACTTTGTCGGTGGACAATCTTTTTGTGATGATGATGATTTTTACATCGTTTGGAGTTGGAAAGAACGAGTATCAGCATGTTTTGAACTGGGGAATACTCGGTGCTATAGTGCTTCGTTTTGTTTTCATATTCATTGGCGCAGCTATCATAAACCGTTTCGACTGGATTTTGCTGCTTTTCGGTGCTTTTCTCGTGTATAGCGGCGTGAAGATGTACCTCGACCGCGACAAGGAAGAGAGTATCGACGTGGCGAAACACCCTATGGTTCGTTTTTTGTCGAAGCATTTTAATGTTTATCCCGCTTTTGTTGGCGACAAGTTCTTTGTGCGCGCACAAAAAACTGACAAAGGTTTCCAACTGTCCGATGCTGCTGGAAAGATAAAGAAGGGCGTGCTTTGCATAACCCCTTTGTTTGTAACTGTATTGGTGATAGAATTCAGCGACCTTATTTTCGCATTCGACAGTATCCCCGCAGTTTTTTCGGTATCGCTTGACCCTTACGTGGTGTTCTTTTCCAACATTTTCGCAATACTCGGTTTGCGCGCCATGTTCTTTCTGCTCGCCGCGATAGCCGACAAATTCCGTTATTTGAAGGTTGGCGTGTGCGTTTTGTTGCTTTTCATCGGCGTGAAACTGCTTGTGCACAATTTTATCCACATCGACGCCGTGCTTTCGCTTGTTATAATTCTTGCGGTGCTTGTTGTGAGCATCGTTGCGTCGCTTGTAGTGCCGGGGAAAAAGGCTTAAATCCGGACGACACTCCAAAAGAGAAAAACTAAAAACGGTGTGCGATGAATTTCATCGCACACCGTTTTTTTTATAAGGCATGTCGTTTGCGCCGCGCCGCTTTATTTTGTTTTGAATATGGCGTAGTTTCCGGGCGTGAGCGTTACGGTTTGTTTTCCAACGCCCAGTTTCTCGGTTTTGCCGCACGGAAAGACGCGCACAACGTCATCGCCGAGATAGAAGTCCACGTTTTGCGGAAAATCGATGCTTCGGTTTACAAACATCACGTATTTGTTTTTTCCGTTCACGAGTTGTGAAACCAATATTCCCTCGCCGTCGCTTTGTATGCTTTGGAATTTTTCTGGCATTGTGCCGAGTGGTTTTGTTCCCTGCGGTATATTTTCTCCCGTATGGCTCACATCGGTTGCCTTTGCTCCGAGGAAAACTTTTGTTAGTCCGTGGATTTCGCGATTTATACGCTTCACCTTATAATATACGCTTGTTTTGTTTCCTCTTTCATCAATTGGAGCGTTGTGGAAGTTCCATACATCGGTGCCGGGGTTCCAATATGTAAAATATTGTATGCACTGTGCGCCATAGGCCAAGGCACTGAATGCTTCCACTCTCAGATGCGTGTCGTTTGGAATGGGGTATGGATTGTGGGCGGTGGAGAGACAGAATGCCCAAAACGGGTAATCGCTTTTCAAAGATACCTTTCTCACCATTTCAAGATTGTCGTAGAATTGCGGACGTACCACTATTCTGTAATTATCTTCGACAATGGGATAAAAGTCATAGGAGATTTGCGTAATGTTTACCTTGTCCACAAATTTCTGCACGTAGTCTTCGTAGGATTCTGCCTTCAAATCGGCTGCACTCACGATACTCGGCAAAAGGTTGAGGTACATCAGGTGGTTTTTGTCGGCTGCATAAACTTTGTCGCGGAATTTGCGCAAATCGTCAAAGCCGTCGGTCGTAGGCTCATCGCGCAAAAACCAGCCGGCAATCGATTTGTCGCCTTTGTAGCGGTTTACAGTTTCGGTGGTGTTGTTTTCAAGTTCGGCGCAAGTTACCATAATTTTCACTCCTGTGCCGCGGCAGGCTTTCAACCCCTTTTCCAGAGATTCTGTATTGGTGAAATGTGAAAACGAGATGTTGAAACCGGCATCACGAAGTTCCTTGTAGCGCTCAGGCGTAAGGTTTTCGTCGCCCAGCACAGAGAACCACGCAAGAATTGGGAACTCTTTTCCCGTGGGATTGTGGTACTTCAGCCTTTCCTGTGCAAACGAAGGCAAAGCAATGAGGGCTGCAAGAATTGGAAGAACTATTTTTCTGATTGTCATATCAAGTGTTTTTGGTTACGGATAGGCAAATGTAATAAAACTTTCGGCAACCAACCCGCTAAAAAGCCTTGAAACCAACACAAAAATCCCTTTTTAGCAAAAGTCGTGCCGATTGCGCTTTTTCGGCACCGCACATCAAAATAATTCCAAGGCATCTAATTTAAACTACATGGCCCGGAATTTAAATTAGATGCGTCGGAGTTTTTACGAGATGCCTTGTAGTTTTTGCGTCATCATTTCGCGCCGAAACAATGCGGCCAACAGCCTTTACTGCGCGGCTTGCAGTTTTTGCTCCGAGCATGGTTGGCGGTTACACGTTAAATATTTAATTTTGCATATATGATTTTCGACCGCAACACATTCCGCAAATACGAACGGCTCACGCTCAAGCGTGAAATAGATGCGCTTTTTACTCCCGGCAGCAAGAGCTTTGCAGCTTATCCGTTGCGTGCCGTTTGCCGCATGGGCGACTACGGAAGGGCGGAAGTCAAGGTGCTTGTGAGCGTAAGCAAGCGCCATTTCCACGATGCGGCAGACCGCAACCGCGCCAAGCGGCAAATACGCGAGGCTTACCGGTTGAACAAAAACATTCTCGCAAGCGTGGTGAAAGAAAAAAACGATGCTTCGCCCGAAAACCGACATTCGCTCAACGTGGCCTTCATCTGGCTGTCAGACAAGCCGCAGGATTCGGAACTTGTGGCAAAGAAACTGAAAAATCTGCTCCACCGCATTGCCGAAAGCCTGCCCGAAAGTTTTGCCGAAGCACAGGAATACTGCGAAGAAGACTGAACGTTCAAAGCCTAACGCCTATGAAAGCTTTGAAAACAATACGCGCCATGCTTGTAGCCCTGCTCGTGCTGCCCATAAGGTTCTACCAAAATTTCATATCCCCTCTCACTCCCCCTTCGTGCCGTTTCACTCCCACCTGCTCCCAATATGCCGTGGAAGCCTTGCGTAAGCATGGCCCGTTGAAAGGACTTGGGCTCGCCGTGAGACGCATCTTGCGCTGCCACCCTTGGGGCGGAAGCGGATACGACCCCGTGCCCTGAAAACCATAACCCGATGCTTATCGACATTCACACACATTCGCAAAACGAGAAGGCCCGCATTTCGCTCGTTGACGCAAGTCTGCAAAACGTCGCGGCATTGCGTCCTGACAATGTGCTCTACAGCATGGGCATTCACCCTTGCAATATTCCCGAGAACTGGGAAGAAAACGCCGAAACCATTCGCGAAGCGTTGCGCAAGCACCAGATTGCAGCCGTAGGCGAATGTGGTTTCGACCGCACCTCACCTTTTCCTCTCGAGATGCAGAGAGAAGTTTTCGACAGGCTATCAAAAATTTCCGCCGAGGCAAACTGTCCTATTATTATACATTGCGTGCGCGCCGCCGACGTACTTCTGCAATATTCCAACCGCATGCCCGCGCCCGGAATGTGGATTGTGCACGGATTTCGGGGCAAACCGGCAGCAATGCGTCAGTTGTTAAACGCCGGATATTCGATCTCGTTCGGCCAACACTTCAATGCAGAAAGCCTGAAAGCGTGCCCCGCAGAAAGAATCTTCGTCGAAACCGACACGGCAAGCCACGATGTTTTGACGGCGACCTATCGGCGGTGCCGCGAGATGCGAGGCGGAAATCCCGAGACGGACATAGAGCGGAATTTCGTGCGGCTGTTTCAAACTTTCGTGCGGCGATTTCAAACCGAGATGCCGCGCAATACAAAAAACACACCGCCATGTGGCAACAACGTCTGACAACAAGCGTTACTTCCGGCTTTTTGACAGAAATACATCTGAAATACGACAAAACACATCGCACCTTTGAAAAATTATAAGTAATATTGCATTTGGAAAAAGGCGCAGAAAAAACACGCGCACTAATTATGATTAAACAAAGCTGGATAGAAAAAGGATTTGCTGACGAACCAATTCCCGCAGGCATTGACCTCGCGCAGGAGATTCGCCGTATGTGCAAAGAGAAAAACGCCGTGGTTTTGGCACACTACTATACCATTGGCGCAATACAGGACGTTGCCGATTTTGTAGGCGACAGTTTGGCGCTTGCACAGAAGGCCGCAAAAACCGATGCAAAGATTATCGTGATGTGTGGCGTGAACTTTATGGCGGAAACCAACAAGATTTTGTGTCCCGACAAGCTTGTTTTGCTTCCCGACCTTAATTCGCACTGCTCGCTCGCGGAGAGTTGCCCCGCAGATAAGTTTGAGGAGTTCGTCAAGGCGCACCCCGATCATAAAGTATTGTCGTACGTAAACACAACAGCGGCTGTAAAAGCTTTGACCGACGTTGTTGTTACATCGGGAAACGCCAAGGAAATCGTGGAAAGCTTTCCAAAAGATGCCAAGTTGATTTTCGGGCCCGACTATAACCTTGGAAATTACATCAACTCCATTACCGGGCGAAACATGTTGCTTTGGAATGGCGCGTGCGACGTACATGAACGTTTTTCGGTGGAGAAAATTGTGGCTTTGAAGGCACAATATCCAAACGCCGAAGTGTTGGCGCACCCCGAATGTAAGGGAGCCGTTTTAAAGGTTGCCGACTTCGTGGGTTCTACAGCCGCTCTGCTGAAACATGCAAAGGGTAGCGATGTAACTACATTCCTTGTGGCAACCGAGAGCGGCATACTTCATGAGATGCAGAAGTCGTGTCCGGAAAAGAAATTCGTTCCCGTTCCGCCCGACGACAGCACTTGTGCGTGCAACGAGTGCGGATATATGCGCTTGAACACTTTGGAGAAACTTTATAATTGTCTAAAATATGAATGGCCTGCTGTAGACGTGAGTCTTGAGGTTGCGGAAAAGGCTGTGAAGCCTATAATACGCATGCTCGACATCAGCGAAAAGAATCGCCTTGGGGTCAAAAATTGATTCCATTGCAAAACGGACAAAATCATTCAGTATCTTGTTCTTTTGGGTCCGGTATTCTTAAAGCTACGAGCAAGGTCGTAATTTTTTTTGTTCATAGTAAAATTTTGAACGTGGGCCTCCGGAGAAATCCGGGGGCCTTACGTTTGTTTGCTACCCAAGAAGTATCCCTAAGAACCATTGTTTTTACGTCTTTGCAAGACATTGTTTTTCTGATATATACATACGGCAAAATTCCGCCGCATCTAATTTTTACGAGATGCGGCGGAATTTAAATTTGGTGGCCCGGAATTTTTACGACATCGGACATCGTAAAAACACAGAAGCCTTATTGCAAAAACAACAAGGCTTCTGTGTGCAACTATGTGCGTTTCGAGGGCGGGAATGTCAGACGTGGCGCAAAGCGAGTGCCGCATTTTCCGCCGCTTCCATTATCTCGCGTTCGCCGGGACCTTTGTCGTTTATCCCGCATAGGTGAAGAATGCCGTGGATTACCACCCTGTCGAATTCATCTTCGTATGACGGGGCAAACTGCTCGGCGTTGGTGCGCACTGTGTCAAGACTTATTATGATATCGCCGTTTACGGTATTTCCCTCGTCGTTGTCAAACGTGATGACATCGGTGAAATAATCATGCCCGAGAAACCTGCGGTTGTATTCGAGTATAGTTGGATCGTCGCAAAACATATAGTTTACGTTTCCTATCACACGTCCGTGGCTCGCTGCCACACGCTCAATCCAATCATAATAGTCGAAGCGCGCAAGCGAAGGCATATCGACGGCTGTAGAATTGAATGTAATCATCTGTCTATGCTTATGGATTATTCAAAAAGCGACGGTTCGCGTCCTCCGCGCGCTGCCATTCGTCCAAGATGGCGGTATGCAAGGTCGGTAACCTCTCTGCCGCGCGGTGTGCGCACTATGAAACCTTCTTTGATAAGAAAAGGCTCGTATACTTCCTCCACCGTTCCTGCGTCCTCGCCTATCGCAGTGGCAATAGTGGATATCCCCACTGGTCCGCCCTTGAATTTGTCGATTATAGTGGTCAGAATTTTATTGTCAATCTCGTCAAGACCGTAACGGTCAATGTTGAGAGCTTCGAGAGCCACTTTAGCGATTTCAAGATTTATCTTGCCCGTGCCTTTAACCTCGGCAAAATCCCTCACACGCCTCAGCAAAGCGTTGGCAATACGCGGAGTGCCGCGGCTGCGCGATGCAATTTCGCCGGCAGCGTCGATATCGATTCCCACATTCAGTATATGGGCCGAACGAACCACAATGGAGGACAAAATCGAGGCGTCGTAGTATTCCAGATGTAGGTTTATGCCGAAACGCGCACGCAAAGGAGCCGTAAGAAGTCCGCTGCGCGTTGTTGCCCCTACGAGGGTGAACGGATTGAGATTTATCTGCACGCTACGGGCCGAGGGGCCTTTGTCAATCATTATGTCGATGCGGAAATCTTCCATGGCGGAATACAAATATTCCTCAACCACGGGTGCAAGACGGTGTATCTCGTCGATAAACAAAACGTCGTTGGGTTCAAGAGAAGTGAGAAGTCCTGCAAGATCTCCCGGTTTGTCGAGCACGGGGCCTGATGTAAGTTTAAAACCAACGCCCAGTTCGTTTGCGATAATGTTTGAAAGCGTGGTTTTGCCGAGTCCCGGAGGCCCGTGGAGCAGAGTATGGTCGAGCGGTTCGCCTCTTCGTCGCGCCGCTTCCACGAACACGCGCAAATTGTCGACCACCTTGTTTTGCCCCGAAAAGTCGTTGAACCGCAGAGGGCGCAAGGTGTTTTCGTAATCCCGTTCGGCGGGACTACCTGTCTGCTCGGAGCGTATGTCGAAAGTATCGTTGTCCATCAGTTGTATGTTTGTTTTTTTGCGGTATAGCTAATCGTTGAATTCAAAAGGTATCTGCGGCTCATCTTTGGGCAGAAGGGTGAAACTGCGCCGGTGATAGGGAGTAATGCCGTGCTCGCGTATCGCATTGCGTTGCTCGGCAGTGGGATAACCTTTGTTTTTGTTCCAAAGATATTGGGGATATTCCTTGGCAAGACGCTCCATGTAGTCGTCGCGATAGGTTTTGGCAAGAATCGAAGCCGCCGCAATCGAAAGATATTTGCCGTCGCCTTTAATTATAGTGGTATGCGGAACATTTCCGTAGGGTTTGAATCGGTTTCCGTCAACTATCACGGCTTGCGGGCGCACTTTCAGTTTGTCCAAGGCGCGATGCATTGCAAGTATCGAGGCATTCAATATGTTTATCTCGTCGATTTCCTGTGGCGACACCTCACCTACAGCCCACGCCAATGCATTCCGTTCAATCTCCTCGCGCAGGGCGTTGCGTTTCTTTGCCGTGAGTTTTTTTGAATCCTTGATTTCGGCGTTCTCGTATCCCTCCGGGAAAATCACGGCTGCCGCAAACACACTGCCGGCAAGGCAACCGCGCCCTGCTTCATCGCAGCCTGCCTCAAATTCCACGTTATGATATTTTGCCAAAAGCATTGCGCAAGAGTTTATGTACGTTAGATTCTCACCGCCGTGCCACTACACGAAACCATCAGCATACTTCCGTTTGCCCCAATGGTTTCGTAGTCGATGTCGATGCCTACCACGGCATTCGCCCCCAGTTGTTCTGCCTGCTCCGCCATTTCGGAGAGGGCCGTGTCCTTGGCTTCGCGCAAAACGCGCTCGTAGCTGCGCGAACGCCCGCCCACGAAATCGCGTATGTTTGCCATAAAATCACGCAGAAAGTTGGCGCCGATTATCGTTTCTCCCGTTACCACGCCATAATATGTGGTTATCGTTTTGCCCTCAATTGTTGGAGTTGTAGTTAGAAGCATATATCGTTTTTCTAATGTGGCTTATCTTTTAAACAATGTCAGACATTATTTAAATAATATCAGACATTGTTTTTTCAATATTACGTTATAGTTTTTCGGCCTGCCTGCAAACCTTAAAACATCCTCATTACCCGCTCTATTCCGTCGGCAAGAGCGTCCACTTCTTCAAGGGTGTTGTAGAGCGCAAACGATGCCCGCGCCACGCTTTGCACTCCCATGCTTTCCACAAGAGGTTGCGCGCAGTGATGGCCCGTTCTTATAGCGATTCCAAGGCGGTCGAGCAGTGTGCCGAGGTCGAGCGGGTGAATGTTTCCCACTACAAACGAAAGCACAGCCGATTTGTTGGCCGCTTTGCCGAATATGCGCATGCCGGGAATGGCTTCCAATCGTTTGGTGGCATATTCGAGCAGTTCGTGCTCATGCGCCGCGATATTTTCAAGCCCAAGATTTTCCACATAGTCCAAGGCCGTAGCGAGCGAATGGCTTCCCACGTAGTCGGGCGTGCCGGCCTCGAATTTCAATGGCGCATCTTCAAATTCCGTATGCCCGAAATGAACGTTCTTTATCATCTCGCCGCCGCCCTGATATGGGGGTAGTTTTTCAAGCCATTCGGCTTTGCCGTAAAGAGCGCCGATGCCGGTAGGACCATATACCTTGTGCCCGCTAAAAGCATAGAAGTCGCAACCGATATCCTGCACATCAACCTTAATATGAGGCACACTCTGCGCCCCGTCTATCAGAATGGGCACACCATGAGCGTGGGCAATGGCCGTGAGTTGCTTCACGGGATTTACAGTGCCGAGAACGTTTGAAACATGAGTAACCGAAACCAGTTTTGTGTGCTCGTTGAAGAGATTCTGATAGTCTTCGATGCAAAGTTCTCCCACTTCGTTTATGGGAATAACCCTAAGTTTTATACCCTTTCGCATCTCGAGCAACTGCCACGGCACAATGTTGGAATGATGTTCCATGGCCGACACCACAACTTCGTCGCCTTCTTTAAGAAAAGCCTCGCCAAACGAAGAAGCTACGAGATTGAGGCCCTCGGTTGCGCCTCTTGTGAAAATTATCTCCGACGGCGATGCCGCGTTGAGGAACTTCGCAATCTTTCCGCGCGCTGCCTCGTGAAGTTCGGTGGCTTGCTGCGAAAGGAAATGCACTCCGCGATGCACGTTGGCGTTTTCGGAATAATACTCATCAACTATCGCATCAACCACAACGCGCGGCTTTTGCGTGGTAGCACTATTGTCGAGATACACAAGCGGCTTGCCGTAAACCGTGCGCGACAAAATCGGAAAATCTTCCCTTATCTTCTGTATGTCATACATTCTAAAAATCCTTCCTTTTATCTTGCGAGCCACGACTCGGGGTTTAATTTCGACGTCTCGCGCCGCAATTGGAAATGCAGCGTGCAATTGCCCGAACCATCTCGGGCCACCGAACCTATGATTTGCTTTGTCTTTACTTTTTGTCCCTTACTCACGGACACCGACGACAGATTACAGTAAACCGAAATATAGCTGCCGTGCCGCACAAGTACGTTGGAATATCCGCCAAGCGAGAACACAGCCGAAACCTCTCCGTCGAAAATCGCACGAGCTTGGGCGCCCGCCTTACCAGTAATGTTTATGCCTTTATTGTCAAGCTGCACGCCCGAAAGACCGTCGACATTGTGCACACCATAATGCTGCGTAATCATATAACTTCCCGAAATGGGCATCGGCAAGCGGCCTTTGTTTGCAGCAAAATCGCTGGAAAGCGCACGGTCGGCCTCTTCCATTTTAAATACCTTCATGTCCTCCACACTCCGTTTGGGAGTAACTTCCGCCGTAGCCTTGGAATCTTCTTTAGCCTTGGCAGCAGACTTTCCAGTCTTGGTATCGCTGTTTTTCTTTTCCGCAAGTTGTCGACGCCGTGCCTCTTCGCGCGCCTGTTGTTCGGCTATTTTTTTCTGTCGTTCTATCTCGCGGCGCCTTGCTTCCTCTCGGCGTTTTTTCTCGGCGAGAATCTGTTGCTGAATCAAGGCATCTATTTTGGAATTGAGCGAAGAATAGCGTTTTTTGTCAGCTTTTATCTGTGTCTGCACCTGACGTTGTTTTTTCTGCAAGCCGTCCACGATTTTCTTGCGCTCGGCATGCTGCCCCTCAAGTTTGGTCTGCTCATTACGACCTTCGTTGAGAAGAACATTTTTCTCGTCGCGAGTTTTCACTACCTCGGCATGTTTTGCGTCTACCTGCACTTGCTTGCGTTTTACAAGCTCGCCCTGCACGCGCTGATATCGGGCATATTCCCTGACATACCGCATGCGGCGCAACATCTGCGAGAAATTGTCGGCAGAAAATATGAACATCAATTTGTTTTGCGTGTTTCGATTTCGGTAGAGATACATCATGGCACGACGGTAACGCCTTTTGCGCGTTTCGAGTTCAGACTTCAGCGTATCGAGTTGCGTTTTCAATTCCCCGATCTTGCTGTCGAGAGCGCTGACATCTGCCGAAATCGCGTCAATATACTTTTTCTGCGTACTTATTTGCCCGTCAAGCACATTTAGATTGCTTAGCTGCGAACGCACGTCCTTTTTCAGCGATTTGAGCATGCCTTCATTTTGCGTTATCTTCTTTTGCAGCGTGGTGCGTTGCGATTTCAGATTCCGCAGTTCCTTTTCGGTTTGTGCGCCGACGCTGCAAAAAGCAAACGTTATTGCAGCCAGGAAAAATATTATGTGTAGGCGTTGCGTCATTGTATCGAGGAAAGTTTTTTCATTATCTCTTCTATCGGGCGCTGCTTGTACGACGTCGGAACTTTGGTGCGTGTTTCCCATTTAGAATTGTCGGAAATTCGGCTCAAATCTATTGTCATGTTCATGTCGTGCTTTCCGCCGTTTGCCACAAGGCTTATCTGCGTGGGGAACTGCTTTCCGCCGAAACTTGTAAAGTTTGAATATTTGCACACAAGGCTTTCCTTGGCTGTGAGGTCCTTTGGATTTACGGTAACACGGTCAAGAAGCGCGCTTGAAGTCTTTGTAAGGAATTCGTAGTCAAGTTTTGGCGAAGATGTAAGGCTCAGCAGCGTGTGGTCGCCGCTTGACGCGATGTTGAACTTGCTTAATTCTGTTTTTACATCGCGTGTGCCGGGCACGAATATCTCATTCCAGAACATCGACTGCAGCACATAGAAATCAAGGCTTGCGCTTTTCAGAAAACTTGCATCGCTATAAGTGGCCTGTACATACTGCTTGTTGAAACGATCTACGAGCAAAACGTAATCGGGAGTGAATTCCAGCCGCGCAACTTCGATTCCAAGAAACGACATTGAGATTTGTATCACATCGTCGCGCTTCATTTTCAGAGAGCCGCCGAGTGTGAAATTTTTCGAGCCGTTTTGCAGTTCCACGCTTGCCTTTGCCGTGAGGTATTGCGAGGACTGAAAATTATCGGTAACCTTCTTTGCATAAACAGCAGCCGATGATTCTTTGGCGGTTCCGGTTGTGGATTTGGTTGCATGCTTCGACGAACTGCACGCCGCCAACATTGCCACCACCATAATTGCGGCCGTTAATCTGATAAACTGTTTTACAAGCCTTTTCATTGCTGTTATATTATTATTGTGCTATATATTTTTTCTGCCTTATCTTTTTCTCGAGAATCTTCGAGTCGGTACCAAGACTTTTTGCCTTGCGCCACATCTCCAAAGCGTTCTCGGTTTTGCCAAGCATGGAATAAATGTCGCCGGCATGCTCGTAAATCGACGCGTTCTTCTTTTCCGGTTTGATATTCTTCATAGCTTCTTCGATAAAGGTGGCAGCTTCTCCATATTTCCCCTGTTCAAAAAGCACCCATGCGTACGTATCGAGATACGTGGCGCTTTTGGGCTGTGCCTTTATGGTCTTCAAGCTCATCGCAGCGGCTTTGTCGAGGTTGCATTTCTTGAGGGCGAGAAAATAGGCGTAGTTGTTGAGCGAATTTATATTGTCTTCCTTATAAAGGAGCGAGGAATCGTAGGCATTGAAACAGAGCGAATCTTTTCCAAGCTCGTGATAGATGTCGCCAAGCAGGGAATAATAATCCGAAGCAAGGTCGGGGTTCACATTTTGCGGTATGTTTTCGCAACCGGCTTCCATCATTTCCATAGCTTTCTGCTTATGTTCAAGGCTGAAGTGCGCCAAACCGCCATAGAAATAGTACAAAAGATTTGTAGGGTCGTATTCTATGCCGCCTTCACAGATTTCCGTTACTTCGTCTTCAAGCGATTTACTCACGCAATACTGCAAAAGTTTCAGCCTCACCTGCGAATAATCGGGCTTGAGCGCCAAAAGTTTTCTCCAGACGGGTGCCGTTTCTTCGGCGGGCTTTTTCAGCATCACGAGATAGGCTTGATATATGTCGAGAAGCGTGGCATCGGGGGCTTCGCTTGCAAAAATCGTTTTGCAGGCGGGCAATGCAGCCGTACTGTCCACTGTGCCGCGTGCGCCGCTCATTATCATGGAGTTCAAAGCCTTTATGCGGGTTCTCACACTCATTTTCTCGTTTGTGGCGATTGATGTGGCTTTTTCAAGATAGGCCGGAATATCGTTTTGCACGAGTTTGCGGTTCATTATCGCCACATTTGCCATTTCGTTGAGCGGATCTTCGGCGAGCACGGCCTGATATTCGGCCATTTCCTTGTCGTATTCTTTCATATCGCCATAGGCTCCGCCGCGAATCACACGGTAGGTGGCATTTGTGGGGTCGTTCTTAATCAGCGTGTTTACCAGCAAAAGCGTAGAATCGTTCATTCCGGCCAAAGAATAAGCCTCTATTTTTCTAAGCGCCAGTTCGTCGCTCTTCCCTTCCTGCACCTCGAGGCGCGAAAGTGTGCGAATGAGCGATTTATAGTCCTTTTGGTTGCTGTATATCTCGGCAAGATTAAAAAGAAGGTCGTCGTGGTCGGGAAAGCGGCGCGACATGATTTCATAGCGTGCCACAGCGCTGTCGTTCTTTCCCTGCGAATCGTAATATTCAGCCAGTTGTTGCTGAAAATAATAGTTGTCGGGCTCCAGGTCCACCGCCTTGCGGATAAGGCGTTCCGTTTCGTTTGTAGAGTCTACTACATTAAGCGAATTTCTCATGAGCGCCATTGCCGAGAGTGCTTCGGGCGCGTTGGGATTTATGTCGAGAGCATGACGCAATAGCTCATAAGCAGAATCATAATTGCCTTTTTCTTTCTGCACCACGTATTCCAGGAAAAATTCGTTGAATCTCCGCTGTTTTTCATAGTCTACAATTTCGGTTTGGCGGCTTGCGCTCTTTTTCTTTGCGCTTTTGGTCTGCGCCGAAACGGGCATGGCAATTGCTGCCGCCAACATTATTGTCAGAAGAATGGCTATATGATTAAAACTGCTGTGATGCCGCATCACCTGTATTGGTTTAATAATAGAATCAATGCTTTCCGGTATGTCCAAAACCGCCTGCGCCCCGTTCGCTGTCGGCAAGAGTTTCGGCGGGTTCCCATTCCACTTGTTCAAACTTCGACACCACCATTTGTGCTATGCGGTCGCCATCGTTTACAACAAATTCCGTGTCAGAAAGGTTCACCATAATCACTCCTATCTCGCCGCGATAATCGGCGTCGATAGTTCCAGGAGTATTTAGCAGACTTATTCCGTGTTTCAAAGCCAATCCCGAGCGCGGGCGTATCTGTGCTTCGAAACCCGCGGGCAGTTCGATAAACAATCCCGTGGGCACAAGTTTCCGCTCCAATGGTTTCAATGTTACAGGAGATTCCACATTGGCGCGAAGGTCAAGCCCGGCGCTTTGCGGAGTTTCGTATTGCGGAAGTTCATGACGGGAACGGTTGATTACTTTTATCTTCATAATGTTATCTGCATAGTTTACTCGTAATCTGCAAAAGTAAAAAATTCCGTATTAACAGCCAACTTTTTGCTTTTAATTGCGGCCTGCAAGCCCTGCTCGAAACGCCGTAAAAACGGCATCTGATATCGTTTTTAACGAGATGCCTTGTAGTTAAAAACTCCGCCGCATCTAATTTAAATTCCGACGCATCTAATTTAAATTTGGTGGCCCGGAGTTTTTCAGCACATCGCACCTCGTATTTTCCGGCATGCCCAGACAAAAAAACTGCCGCCGTTCTCCAAGGAACAGCGGCAGTTGTATGACAAACTGCAAGCCTTTATTTAAGTTGCAGCTTCTTTTTCTCAACAAGCGCGTCAATCACAGCCACTGCGGTGATGTTCACAATGTCGCGCACAGAGCAGTCGGCATCTGTGAAATGTATAGGTTTGTTCAATCCCATCTGAATTGGGCCGATTACTTCGGTATCTGGATTAATCGCCTTAATCACATGATACGTACAATTAGCCGCATTGAGGCATTGGAATACGAGGGTGTTCACATCCTTGCCCTTGATATAATTGAACGGATACTTCTTGTCGCGCAAATCCTTGTTCAAGGCATACGAAACCTGCATCTCGCCGTCAACCGCAAGGTCGGGATATTGCTCGTGGAGTATATCGACCGCCTCGTGCATGTGGCGCGGACCCGATTCTTTGTCGCTGCCGAAATTGGAATAGGACACCATTGCAATCACGGGCTGGCGGTTGAAGAAATGAGCCGTGTGGGCGCTAAGCAAAGCCAGGTCGACAAGCGTATTCGTGTCGGGGTGGCGGTTTATAAGCGTGTCAACAAGGAACAGAGTGCCTCGTTTTGAATTTATAAGATGCATCGTGCCGAAATGGTTGAACTGCGGATTGATTCCAATCACTTCCTTAGCAATTTCCTCGACATCTGTTTGCTTGCTGGTGAGACTCGTGATAAGCGCATCGGCATCTCCCGTTTCCACCATCATCATACCGAAATAATTGCGGTTGTAAAGTTTGTCGTTCACCTCTTCCAAAGTGCAGCCGTTGCGCTGTTCGCGTTCGTAGAGCGTAGCAGCATATTCTTCGCGGCGTTTGCTGTATTTGTCGTCGCGGAGGTCTATGATTTCTATGCCTTCCAAACTGATATCTATCGACTTTGCCTTGTCTGAGATCTCCTTAACGTTCCCAAGAAGTATGGGCTGGCAAATTCCTTCTTTGAGAGCTTGCGAAGCGGCACGTATGATGCGGCTATGAGTTCCGTTGGTAAACACCACACGTTGGGGATCGCGGCGCGCAGTCTCGTAGAGAGTGCGCGTAAACTTGCTCTCCTGTCCCATAAGTTCCTTCAAGCGCAAACGATAAGCCTTCCAGTCGGTAATTGGCTTGCGTGCCACGCCGCTTTCCATGGCTGCCTTTGCAACGGCCATTGACACCTCGGTGATTAGACGCGGATCTACGGGTTTTGGAATGAAGTATTCGGGGCCGAAGGTGAAGTTGTTTACGGCGTATTCGCGGTTTACGATGTCGGGCACGGGACGTTTTGCCAAATCGGCCAGAGCGTGTACGGCCGCAATCTTCATTTCTTCGTTTATTGCCGTAGCTGCGGTGTCGAGCGCGCCGCGGAAAAGATACGGGAAGCACAAAACGTTGTTAATCTGATTGGGATAATCGCTACGGCCTGTGGATATCAAACAGTCGGGGCGGGCTTCTTTTGCATCTTCATAGGATATCTCGGGCACGGGGTTGGCGAGAGCGAAGATTATAGGCTTTTCCGCCATGGTTTTAATCATCTCTTTCGAGAGGATGTTGCCTTTTGAAAGTCCGAGGAACACATCTGCTCCGTTTATTGCCTCTTCGAGTGTATGTATGTCGGTGCGCGAGGTGGCGAACATCTGTTTTTGTTCGGTCAAGTTGGGGCGGTCGGCGGTTATTACGCCGCGGCTGTCGAGCATTACTATGTTCTCGCGTTTTGCTCCAAGGCTCACGTAGAGTTTTGTGCAGGAAATTGCTGCTGCTCCTGCGCCGCTGACAACGATTTTCACGTCTTCGATTTTCTTGCCTGCCACTTCGAGGGCGTTCACAAGCCCTGCTGCCGAAATGATAGCCGTTCCGTGCTGGTCGTCGTGCATTACAGGAATATCGAGCTCCTCTTTGAGTCGGCGCTCTATCTCAAAACATTCGGGCGCCTTGATGTCTTCGAGATTTATTCCGCCGAAGGTGGGCGCAATGGCTTTGACGGCTTCGATAAACTTGTCGGGATCTTTTTCGTCAACTTCGATATCGAAGGCGTCTACTCCGCCATAGATTTTAAACAGCAGGCTCTTGCCTTCCATCACTGGTTTTCCCGACATGGCACCTATGTCGCCGAGGCCGAGAACTGCCGTTCCGTTTGAAATCACAGCCACAAGGTTACCTTTGTTGGTATATTTGTAGGCGTCGTTGGGCGTTTTCTGAATTTCGAGGCACGGTTCTGCCACGCCCGGCGAGTATGCCAATGACAAATCATATTGCGTGCGATAGGGTTTGGTGGGGGTTACCTCTATCTTCCCCGGTTTGCCTTTGAAGTGATACTCCAAAGCTGCTTCTTTAGTAACCTTTATCATATTATTCTTTTCTCTTTATATCTTAATTCCATTGTTCGATGTCTTACAAAAATACACAAATTCAACGAAATGCCTCTTTCGTTTTTTGCATCAAATCAGGCATTCAGCATACAAAAAGCCGGATTAAGCCCTTTTTTCTTTCAAAAAAACAGAATAACAAAAAATGTTGTCAACTTTACTTGCCTTTTTGCCCAACAAAAACGGGATATCACGCCCCGCAAACGGCATGCGCAAAATGCGCTTTGGGATATCGAAAAAACTACACGGCATCTCGTAAAAACTCCGCCGCATCTAATTTAAATTTGGTGGCCCGGAGTTTTTACGGTGTTCCGTTGC
>CAVFYC010000048.1:0-16836 GCA_963626585.1 Christensenellaceae bacterium Phil1
GCCCTTTTTGCGAAGTGCAAAATAATGTATCTGTGCGGCCATGTTAGCGAAACGGAACGGAATGTTAAAGAAACGAGGATAATTAAATTTTCGTTCAGTCTTAACGCCTTTTTAATTACGAATATCATAAGTAGGGAAATCTCCATTTAACCCCGTTTGTTGTCCCATTCTGAAATTACAAGGTAAAATTCTGTTTATTTTATTAAAACGGCAGGCGTAATGGTTAAGAACCTGTGAAGTTTCATGACGATACCCATTGTCGGTGAGGCGGACAAAGAATTGCGGAGGTGCGTGCCGCCGAAATCCCAAACGGCAGCGCTGGCAACCATGTGCATCTACAACGCTTTTGAACGCGCGTGGAAAAAGGGGAAACGGCAGGGCAAAATCCGGAAACCTTATTATATATAATGCGTGTGGGCGGAGCATTTTTTTTGAGGGCAAAAACCATGGACGAAAAGCCGTTTTTGCCGCCCCAGATGAGCCGGGAATGTTAAAATAACGCCCCGTAAAATCAAAAAAACAACCAATCTTCAGAGAAAATCATAAAAAATACTCCAAATAGTTCCCGGTGTATAAATTAATTCGTATTTTTCGCATTGAAAACGCCGTGTTCCCTGGCAAAAAAGGGGAAGGCATACTCGAAAAGCAGAAAAAACTGCTATAATAGTTTGCTAAACTTGAAAAAATCTGTACTTTTGGAGGTGCAACTTGCATCCGCAAGACAGAAGAACTTAGCTAAGATTAATAACATTAAAGGATTAAACTATATAATACCATAAGAATTGGGCTCTTACCAGCCCTAATCGTCATTATGAAGATGAAACATGTCTTACCATTGTATGTCAGAGGCTCCGCCACTTTCGCGGTGTCGCTTTTCTGCGTGTATAAAATTTATTTGTCATGAAATATGGAAACAAACAAATATAATAGGATAAATTTAATGTGTATGAAAAACCGTTTGATCAAAGAAGGTAGAAAATGGTTGACAGCCATGTGTCTGCTATCGATGTGCGGATTGACGTACTCTTGTTCCGACGACTACGATTTGCCCGACAAAAAGCCAAGCTGGCTTGGCGCGAGCATCTACGACTATCTCGTGGGAGAAAAGAACTACACCAATACCGTTCGTCTAATTCAAGATTTGGGTTACCAAGAGGTTTTGGAACGTACAGGTAGTAAGACATTGTTCGTAGCTGACGACGATGCCTTTGCCAAGTTCTATCAAAACAATTCGTGGGGCGTGAAGAAGTATGAGGATCTCACTACGGCAATGAAAAACTTGCTGCTCGGCTCCTCAATGCTCGACAACGCCTATCTGCTTGAGATGATGACAAACATCAGCTCGGGTAGCACGATTGCCAAAAACCAGTGTTTGCGTCAGACAACGTCTGCCGCTGCAACCGACTCCATTCCGTTTTTTGCGTGGGACGGCGGCGATATTCCGCAGACCTACAATGAAAACAGCGATGAGGCGGAAGACACCGAAGTTGACTATTGGAAGCGTTTCCGCGCCCAGGATAAGGGTGGCGTTTGGCTAGCTCTTGATGGTACAACTCCACTTATGACTCACTTCATCGCAGGACAGATGGGTGAAACCAACATTACGGACGCTGACTTCGAAACCTTGGCCGGTACAACGCGTGAACCGACAGACGCCCACGTATATGGCAGCAAGGTTATCGCACAGGACCAGACCTGCTTGAACGGTTATGTTGACAAACTCGATCGCGTGCTCGTTTCTCCGGCAAATATGGCAGAAATGATTCGCACAAATGGCAAGACCAAAGTGTTTAGTCATCTCTTGGATCGTTTCTCGGCTCCGTTCTACAGTTCTTCGCTCACATCTTCCCACTTGCAGCTTACCGGTATCCGCGACTCTGTGTTTGAGAAGCATTACTATTCTGCACGTTCTACGGGTGGTAACCGTCTTGACAAAGATCCGTACGGCGCAAAGATTAGCGATTACATGGTGCTGGATTATGACCCGGGATGGAACCAATACTATCCCGAAGGACAGCAACTCTATACGGATATGGGCGCAATGTTCGTTCCGTCTGACGAAGTGCTTGAAAAATACTTCCTTCCGGGTGGTGCCGGTGAGTTCCTTATGGAAGCTTACGCTAAGAAAGAAAATACCAAGGAGAACCTCTTATATAATGTAGACCAGATTCCTTTGCGTATTATCCAGAAGTTCGTGCAGAACTTGATGAAGTCCTCGTTCATCAATACTGTTCCGAGCAAATACATCACCATCATGAATGATGCAAAAGACCCGATGTTCGGTAACATAGAAGGCGGAGTTGACGGATTCCGCGCTACTATCGACACCACTCTTCTTGCAAACAACGGTGCTGTTTATGTGATGAACCAGGTGTTCGCTCCTGCTGCATACGCAGCCGTTTCGGCTCCTGCACTCGTAGGCAAGGATATGAAAATTTTCAACTGGGCAATTTCGGCCGATGACTCTTATATCACCAACCCGAACTCTGCTCCGTTGAACGCTTTCTTCTCTTACTATCTGTTGGCAATGAGTTCTCGCTTCAGTTTCTTCATTCCTACTGACGACGCTCTTGGAACCTACTACGATGAGGTAACATGTCAATGGACACAACCGCGTGTTCTTTCATTCTACTATAGTACACGTCGTGCCGATGCTGCAGCTCCTGTTAAAGCACGTGCTTACAAATGGGATCCTGTAACAAACGAAATCGGTGGTTCTATTCCTGGTTCTGTTTCTGCATCGCAGATCAACAACCGTTTGAAAGACCTCCTCGATTCTCATATTATTGTGCACTCTGATGCTGAATCAAAAACAGGTTTCGGCTCACTCAATCAATATTATGTAACTAAGGGCGGTAGTGCAGTTAAGATTTCCAATAGAGAAGACGGTAGCCTTAGCAGTGATTTCGATCAAACTCAGCCAGGCTTCTATGTACAGGGCGGTTTCCAAATCGACAAAGACAGTTTGCTTACCGTTACACGTACATACGACCGTCGTGAAGAGACTACAGGTTATGGTAATGGTATGACATATATAATTGACAGACCTATCCAGACCACAATGAAGTCTGTATATAGCGTACTTGAAGGTGAAGGCGAAACTTCTCCGTTCTACCAGTTCTTCAACCTCTGCCAGATTGACGCCGACTTGCTTACCCGTGCCGGTGTTGCCGACAGCGTGAAGAAGCAGGAGGATAAGGATACTGAAATTGAAAAATACACAGTGTTCACATCTTCACAGAATGGTCTCACGGATAATGTGCGTTTCTTCAACTCATTTAGATATACGGTATATGTTCCTACAAACGAAGCTGTGCTTGAAGCAATCGGACAAGGCCTTCCTACATGGGATCAGATTTCCGAAGTAATTACCAATGGTGAGGCTGAAGTACAGAGCGCTACCGATGCAGGAATGAGCGAAGAGGAAATACTTGCTCTTACACGTAAGTACAAATTCAAGGCTCAGGCCATGATTACTTGCCTTGTAAACTTCCTCAAATATCACTTCCAGGATAATTCAGTATTTGCTGATCACAATGCTGTAGAAGCTACAAAATACGAGACTGCCTGCATCAATGATGAGACTAACCGCTATCGTTCAGTTAAGATTTCCTCCACTGGAAACGGAACTCTTTCGGTTCGTTCGGTCTATAGCACTGATGCCAATGGTAACGATGTTGAAGGACCGGTGCGTAATGTAACAAGCGATCCTACCTTGAAGAATATTATGACACGCGATTATACTTTCAATACCAAGGCAAGGAATGCCACTACAATTGAAACTTCTTCGTATGCTGTAGTTCACCAGATTGATGGTGTACTCAACTTCAAGCAACTCAATAATGGTCGTTACGATACAGATTGGGCTACAACGACAGCAGCCAGAAAGTTCATCGCTAAATATCGTATCCGGAAATAAAAAATACAACCATGAATAAATTGAAATATCTATTGCTATTCGCTCTGTGCCTCTGCTTTACATCGGTGGCTGCACAGGATCGAATTTCTGGACACGTTTTCAATAAGGCAGACGGTCCGGTGATGATGGCGAATGTGGTCGAGGTTGACCAAAACAACCGTATTGTAGAAAATACAACGACGGATGTGAATGGTAACTTTTCCATGCCGGTAAAGAATCGCAAGAACAGACTTGAGGTTTCTTATATCGGTTACGCTAAGTATAGCCAGGTCATAGGTGCAACAAAGGTGTTCCGTATAGAACTTCGTAGCAAAACACAGCTCAAGACTGTAACGGTAACCGGTAAACAACGCGTTAAGACCAACGGCTTGTCTATTCCTAAGAAAGAGGTTTCTGTGGCTACGCAGACTCTTAATATGGACGAAATGAAAGGTCTCTCTTTCGAGACTGCCGACCAGGCTCTGCAAGGTCAGATTGCAGGTTTGGATATCGTGATGAATTCCGGTAACCTTGGTTCGGGTACCACGATGCGTTTGCGTGGTGTTACCAGTATCACAGGTAATCAGGAACCTTTGATCGTAGTTGATGGTAATATTCTTGAAAACTACAACTCTTCTGATATTGACCTTCAGGACATGGACAATAGTGAGCAGTTTGCCCAGTTGCTTTCTGTGAACCCTGAAGATATCCAAAGCATCAATGTATTGAAGGATGCTGCTGCAACAGCTATTTGGGGTGCTCGCGGTGCAAACGGTGTGATTGAAATCAAGACTCGCCGTGGTCATCGTGGTCCAGCCAGAGTTGACTTCTCGTATCGTTTCTCGGGTGCTTGGCAGCCTAAAGGCATGAGCATGCTTAGTGGTGATGAATACACCATGATGCTTAAGGAGGCTTACTTCAATCCTTCTCAGAATGATATTGCATCGGACATCGTGGAAATTTCATACGACCGTAACCGTCCTATGTATTTCGCAAACTTCAATAAGAATACCGATTGGCGTGATGAGGTTACCCAGTTCGGTCAGACTCACAACTACAATGTAGTGCTCTCTGGTGGTGGTGAAAAAGCACAGTTCCGTGTTTCCGGTAGCTACGACCATGAAACAGGTACTATAATCAAGCAGGCTTTGGATCGTTTCTCCACACGTATGGCTCTTGACTACTATGTGAGCGACCGTATCAAATTCTCCTCAAACTTCTCTCTTACTTATACCAATAATAAGAAGAATTACGTAGGTATTTTGGACAGAGCATACCAGGCTATGCCTAACATGAGTGTTTATCGTTATGAGTATGACACAGAAACTCAAAAGTACTACAATACGGGAGAATATTATAAAATGTTCCCTGCTGCAGGAAGTGCTGGTGCTGTACTTGACGGTCAGACTTCATACTATCTTCGCGACATGGTTAGTAATGGTAACCCCGTTGCTATAGCAAATTTGTCGTGGGTAAAAGAAAGTACATATACGATTGATCCGCAGTTCCAGATAGAGTATAAGTTCTTGGGTAAAGACGAAACCTCAACTCAGTTGAACTATACAGGTGAGGTCTATATGAAAGCTTATACCAATACCAATAAGGGATATTATCCAGCAATTCTTACAAGTGGCCATTGGTATGATGATGATGGTATTGATTTGGCAAGTGATGGCGAATCAAAGAGTTTGACTTTCACTACACGTCATACATTGATATATACTCCGAAATTCAAGAAAGATGACCATTTCCTCACAGCTATGGCTCGTATGGAAATGACAACTACTTCGAGCGACAATCAGAATATATCTTCCAGTGGTTTGGCTGGTTTGTCAAGTGGTATTACCGACCCGAGCGTTCAGGCATATTTGCGTGGAGCAAGCACAGGTATTGGTCGTGGCCATAGTTTCGGCGTTCTTGGTAGTGTACACTACTCCTACAAATCTAAATATGTAGCTGACTTTACTCTTCGTGCAGACGGTAGCACCAAGTTTGGCGCCGACAATCGTTGGGGTTTCTTCCCAGGTGTTTCAGGTCGTTGGAACATTAGCGATGAGGTATTTATGAAGCCGTTTAGAAAGTATGTTAGCATGCTTGCTTTCCGTCCAGGTTGGGGTATAAATGGTAACCAACCTTCATCGGAAGGACTTATGTACAACACTTATGCAAGTACAGGCTCTTACATAGGACAGACTGCTATTGCTCCGCAGAATCTTCGTCTCACCGAACTTAAATGGGAGAAAACTTCTGCTTGGAATATGGGTTTCAACCTTAACTTGCTTGAAGACCTCTTGCAATTTGACTTGAACATCTATCACAAATATACTGACGACCTTTTGATGCAGAATGTACGCATTCCTTCTTCTGTAGGTTTCAGCACTCTTTCATGGGCTAACGTCGGTAAGATGGAGAATAAGGGTTGGGAACTCAATTTTGTAACAAAGAAAATACCTGTTACTCATAAGTTCCAAATTGTAGGCAAATTCAATATCGCACAGAATGTAAACGAAATCACCCAGATGGATGCTAGTGTGCTTTCAAGTTTAAATGGTGATTTCAACTACAACAACGAGACTTGGATGAGCCGTGTGCAGATTGGTAATGCTCTTGGTGGTATCTATGGTTTCCGCTACAAAGGCGTATATCGTTTCGATTATGACCATTGCGGTTACTTTGCTGACCAATCAAAGAATACTATCTACGGAGAACGTACAGCCGCTTATGCAGAGAAATATGGTCTTAACGGCAGTTACAATGCTACATGTCCTGTTGCTCGTGATGCTAATGGTAACATCATCTACGATGCTAAGGGTAATCCTCTTCAGATGTACTATAACTATGGCGGTAGAAACTACACTTTTGGTGGTGGTGATGCTATTTACGAGGATATAAACCATGATGGCCAGATCAATGAACTTGATATGGTTTACCTTGGTAGTTCCAATCCTAAGTTAAATGGTGGTTTCGGTTTCGATTTCTACTATGGCCGTTGGACATTGAAGACCAGTTTTAACTTCCGCTATGGAAATAAGATTGTCAATCTTGCCCGTATGAAAGCTGAGGATATGCGTACAAACCGTAACCAAAGCACTGCTACTCGTTGGCGTTGGCGCAAGAATGGTGATATCACCGAGATACCTCGTGCCATGAGTGCAGAAGCTGGAACTTCCTACAATGCTCTTTGTAGCGATCGTTATGTGGAGCCGGGCGATTACATCCGTTTCCAATACGTACAGCTAGCTTATGATTTCGATGCTAAGAAACTAAAACGCTATGGACTTCGTTCTTTGCGTCTCGCACTTTCAGGAAACAACCTTATCTTCTGGTCAAGATATTCTGGAGTTGATCCCGAACATTCACAGAGTGGTTGGAGTCCATGTACCGACGACTCGCAAACTCCGCGTTCACGTTCGTTTACGTTTAGCATCAACCTTGGATTCTAAAAATAAAATGCAATGAAAAAGAATATAATATATAAAGGCCTGCTCTTGTCTGCCTGCTCTTTGGCTATGTTGGGCATGACATCTTGCGATGACTTTCTGACAATTCACCCTTCTAACCAAATCACGGAGGAAGAATTCTGGGAAGATCAGAGCGACTTGCAGAGTGCTGTGCGCGGTTGCTACAAGCAGTTCCTAGGCTCTGGCAATATGGAAAAAGTTATTGTATGGGGCGAATGCCGTTCTGATAACTTTGATTTGTTGTCGGAGAGTTGGGAAAACATGAAGGATCTTATGAATGCCAATTTACTTGAGACTAACTCTTTGTTTGATTGGAGTTCTTTTTATACAGACATAAATTTCTGTAATAAAGTTCTTGAGTATGGTCCAAAGGTAATCCAGCGTGATGCAAGTTTCACAACAGAGGATTGGAAACCTGTTGAGGCAGAAATGAAAGCTCTTCGTGCACTCAATATGTTCTATCTTGTACGTTCTTTCCGCGACGTTCCTTTCGATTTTTCATCTATTGGAACAGATCGCGAAGCAAGGGCTCATGCAGGAAATCAAGTGGCTGCAGAAGTTGTGCTTGATTCTATTATTAATGACGTGGATAGAGTTAAAGATAATGGAATGAAACGTTACAATTCTACCGCAGAGGATAAAGGACGTTTCACAAAAGAATCTATCTATACTCTATTGGCTGATATGTATCTATGGCGTGCCGCTAAGAATGCTTCTGCCGATTCTGTCGCAAAATATGGTAATAAATCACAGGAAGACTATCAAAAAGTGATAACTCTTTGCGATGCAGTATTAGATATGTATCTCACTCGTTACAAGGAGGCCAATCCACAGTATGCCCAGCAGTCTACTTCTGATCAAGACAATCCGTATTTCTTGATTAGAATGAAAACTAATGGAAGTACTAAAAACGTATCTGATGAAATCTATCAAGATATATTTATAAGTGGTAACAGTAGTGAGAGTATATTTGAATTCCAATATGACGGTTCTTCTAATAGGAATGAAGTGTTGTATTATTATAAAAACTATGTAGGTCTGTATCGTTCAAATTCAAATTCTTCAGGTCTTCTTCAAGCTGCATCACCTCTTCAAACGGTAAGCAAGGCTTTGGACAATACAAGTGGTGTCTATAGTCAAACAGACATTCGCCGTTGGGAAAATATGATTTATACGGAGGCTGGTCAACGTGTGTTCCCGATAGCCAAATATTGTCAAAACGCACCTGTATTCAAGAATTTGAATGACAATACCGAGGGGGCTACTGTTTCAAGTTCCAGTTCTGTCGCAGCAAGATCAAATTGGATTTTGTATCGTATAAGTGATGTTCTTCTTATGAAGGCAGAGGCAATTTCCCGTTTGGAAGCTCCTACGGAAGAACAGTTGGAAACTGCTTTCAACAATGTTACTACGATTCTGTATCGTTCCAATCCTACAATATTGGAAAGTGATAAGCTAAAATTCAACGATTATTCCACTCCATCGCAGTTGTTCTCTTTGGTTATGCGTGAGCGTCGCAGAGAATTCTTCGGCGAAGGTAAACGTTGGTACGACCTTGTTCGTATGGCAGAATACGAAGGCAAAACAACAGGTATGTTGAATCTTTTGCTTACAAAATATGCTACAAATACGAATGCGGTGAAAGCTAAATTGTCTTCGATGAACTCTCTCTATTCTCCGGTGTATGAGACTGAAATGAAAGTCAATCCTCGTTTGCACCAGAATCCTGCATGGGAGAAAGAAAAAACCATATCGAGAAATTAAAAAGCATTATTGGCGCGTCTGCGTCAGCGGCGCGCCACAATGCTTATCGATCAAATAAGAAATAAAATATATTAGATATGAACATCAAATCTTGCAAATGGCTCAAAGGTGGTCTGCTTGGCACGTTGGCTTTGATTGGTTTCAATGCCTGCTCCGACGACCATTTTGATATTCATTCTTCGACACCTCAGCAGTCGTTGTGGGAGCAGATTGTTGCAAAACCGGAATTGGATTCTTTGCGACAGATCTTGGAACGCACCACATTTACTGTTGACGAGTATTCGAAGACCGGCAAATTAACCTATGCACAACTTCTCGCAAGTTCGCAGACTTTCACGGTATGGGCTCCTGAAAACGGCACTTATAATGCTGCCAAATGGCTTGCAATGCTTGACGAGGGGAAAAATCGTGAGGTTGAAAAACAATTTGTCCGCAACCATATAGCGCGTTACAATTTCTCAGGAGTAAATGGTGGCGATACTATTAAAGTTACCATGCTCAACTCAAAAATCAATGAGTATAATCTTCTCGAAAAAACCTTCAAGAAGGTAGCAATTGACGGAAATGTAAACGAGGCTTCAAATGGTTCGCTTCATCTTTTGAAAGGTATAGCACCTTTTGCTTCCAATATGTATGAGGCTATAGAATTTACCGACGGGTTGGATTCTCTCTACAGTTTCTTCCACGAGGACGATACTCTAATGTTTATACAGGGAGCAAGTACTCCAGGTGCTACTGTAAATGGTGAAATCCAATATGTAGACTCTGTATTCCGTATTAGCAACAAGGTGATTGGTAGCTTGAGTAATTGGCAGAACGAGGACTCTTTGCTAATGGGTGTATTCCCTACCAATGCCGCTTGGGCAGAAGCTAAGGCAAAGGTTAGCAAGTATTTCAAATACAAAAGCAGTTATCCGTACGTAGAAGACAATACAACGAAAATTCTTTTTAATAAGTTGAATGCCGACTCTATGGCTGATGTGCGTATAAAGACTGTAATTCTTAACAATATTGTTACCAGTCTTGGCAAACAGCCTGGTTATGATGCTACGAAGACTTCATTGTCTTACTTTAAGAACTTCATTGATAATGCCGATTCTTTGGTTCGTGGCGGTTACACATCGCTTACGGATCCCAACATCTATCAGCCCAACCTTTCTAAGATTGTAGGAACAGCAGAACCTTTCGAGGTTTCCAATGGTTATGCTTATGCTGTAGACAACTACGGCTATATTCCCAGCAAGTCTTGGCACACTACAATTCGTGTTGAGGCAGAATACCAATACTTTCAAGATGTAAATGGTTTCGCTTCTGCAGAAAAGAATGGCAACTATTATGGTAATACTGTTTATCTTACCAATCTTAATCGCAATGATTCTATCAAGGGATTTGTAAGCAACAATAGTTTTGCCTATTTCCCGGGTTCCAGCTCGGCTTCTCAGCCTACCGTCAGCTTCAAGATACCTAATATTCTCTCGGGTAAATATGATATCTATGCAGTGATGGTTCCTCTTAATTTGGATCAGAAGACCCAGTCTACAGAAGATACAAAACGCAACCACTTTACAGCAAGCATTGTTTATAACTACCAGGATAATAATGGTAAGGACATAGAACAAGCAGCTGTTAATTTGGAAGATGGTAGCAAGGAATTTGAAACACGTGCCGGTGTTATTGACAGCGTGCTCCTTTTCAAGGATTTTGAATTCCCTTATGCTTTCAAGGGTGTGGAACCGAGCTATCCGAAACTCAAGCTTAAATCTGTTGTACGTACTGCCGCTCAGAAGAAAATTTATGATCCGGCTCTCTACATCGATTGCTTCCTCTTCGTTAGCAAGGATGACGAATCAGATAAGTAACATAGTTCTTGTTAGCTAAAAATAAAGACAAATGAAAGATAATAGAAAAAATCAATTAACGCATTGGGCTCTACGTGCCTCCGTATGTCTTTTCATGTTATCAGGAACTAATGTCCTGATGGCTCAAGACGACGTTGACGCAGAAGGCGATGAGGCTGTTGAAATAGATTCTGTCGCTGTAAAAAAGAAACCCAAAAAGATAGATCTCCCCACCTACGAAATGAAAAGCGTAAGTGGTAAGGTTGTCGATGCTGCCACGGGCGAAGGTCTTGGCGGTGTGCGAGTGCAGGCTCTTAATAATAAGCTTTACACTGCGATGACCGAGGAAGATGGCTCTTATACCATATCTGTTCCCAAGTTTGTAACAGCCCTTTACTTTGAGGTCAGTGGATACAATGGATTGCAGCGCGCCATTAAGGGCGAGAGTTCGCAAGACGTTAAAATGCTTGCAGCAGCTTTCAAACCTATCTATAAAGATGGTACAAGCGTTTTCTCTGTAGCAGAGGCTACTCCGACAACCACAACCGCCATTACGGCAGAGAATGAAATCGAAAATAAACTCAATGGTTCTGTTCGAACGATTTCTCGTGGTGGTGTACCTGCGCAGGGTGCAGCAATGTTTATCCAGGGTATTAATTCTCTCAACGCAAACGCTCAACCTTTGATTGTTGTTGATGGCGTTATTTGGGATATGCAGTACGATCGTACCACACTTCATCAGGGATTTGTAAACGATGTACTCAATATGCTTGATGTTGACGATATCGCAGATATCAAAGTTCTTAAAAATGGAACTGCTTTATATGGCGCAAAAGGTTCAAATGGCGTGATTGAGATCACAACAAATCGTGGTCATAGCCAGGCTACCCGAATCAATGCCCGTATATATGGTGGTTTCGAAACGACTCCCAATTACGTAGATGTTATGAATGCGGGGCAATATCGTAGCTATCTCTCTGAACTTATCGGTACTTACAAAGATTCTGAGGACAATAGTAGTAATTTCCATGTTGGTTTCTTGAATGAAGATCCAAGCTATGTTTACTATCCCCTTTATCATAACAATACCGATTGGAGCAAGAAACTCTATCGTACTGCTTTCACCCAAAACTATAAAGTAGGTGTGCAGGGTGGTGATAATGTTGCTATGTACAACCTTTCTCTTGGTTATACAAAATCAGATGCTACGGCTCGTATGACAAATTTCGACCGTTTGAACTTGCGTTTCAACACCGATGTTTCGATTACCGATCAACTTTCAACATCTTTCGACCTTGCTTACTCACGCTCTACATATAATATGCGTGATAATGGTTGGGCTGAGAGCTATAGCAACGACAATATTGCTTCTCCCAACGTTCTCGGACTAATCCAGTCTCCGTTCCTTAGTCCATATTCATATGTGGTAACATGGGACGCAGAGAATTTGGTCAACAAAGTAGCCATGGACAAGCGTGTTTATTCTGGCAAGTATTATACAGCATCTCCCAACCCGTTCTTGTATGCTCAAAACTACGACAGCTATGCTCTTGCTAATCCTTATTGGATTCTCAGAAATGGTAAGGGTAGCGACAAGAACTACTTGGAGCAGACACAGTTCATGATCAACGTAACTCCTAAGTATGTTGTCAATAAGAATCTGACTATTTCAGATCGTTTTAGCTATATACTTAACCGTACGAGCGAGAAATACTATCTGCCATATAGCGGTACTCCCAACCGTTTCATAGAGGGTCTTGGTACCGTGAACAGTTCTATCAAATCCCAATATGGTAAGGAGACAACTGTATTCAATGATTTCCGTGTAGAATGGAAGAAACAGATGGCAGAGCATTTCCTCGATGCTATGGTAGGTATGCGTTTGGCAAACTATACATATAGCAACACCTATATCAAGGGTTACAACAACAGCAATGATAAGTTGCCTAACTTGTCCTACTCTCTCAGCTACCTCAATTATGGCGGTGCCAACGATACATGGACAAACCTTGCATACTATCTTGATGCAAGCTACAACTATCGCAATCGCTATTTCTTGAATGCCATTGCTACTATGGAGTCTTCTTCACGCTTTGGTAAAGAGGCTGATTCTGGTTTGAAACTCTTTGGAGTACGTTGGGGAGTGTTCCCTTCATTGCAAGCAGGTTGGCTTATATCTTCCGAGGATTGGTTCAATGTTGATTGGGTTAATTCTCTTAAGTTGACGGCTGGTTATGAAATGACAGGTAACGATGATATAAACTACTATGCAACTCGTACCTATTTCCAGAACGTCAAGTTCCTCAATACTGCAACAGCTCTTCAGCTTGCGAATATTGCTAACCCAAAACTTCAATGGGAAACAAACCATCGTTTCAACATTGGTCTTCAAACAAATCTCTTCAACAATCGCGTAAGCCTTGGTGCAGAGGTATATCTCAGCAAGACAACCAACCTTCTTATCCGCAAAGAAGTTAGCTATCTCACAGGTCTTGCAAACATGTGGACCAACGAGGGTGCTCTTCGCAACAATGGTGTAGAGGTTTCTCTTAGCGGTATCATTGTGAACACAAAGGATTGGAAATGGCAGGCAGGTTTCACTATGGGACATTATTCCAACAAGATTACCGAACTTCCTTCTTCCAACAAGATCAAGTTGTACAATATCGATGAAACCGGTATGGAGTCTACTCTCTACAAAACCATCAATGGTTTCACTTCTTCGGTTTACGGCAAGAACAATGTGCTCACAGCAAACGGTTATGCAGCAGGTGTGTTCTATGGCTACAAGACCAAGGGCGTGTTCTCTACTGACGCCGAAGCAGCTTCTGCCGGCAAGTTCGGATACCTCAAATATCCTACAGGCGTTGTCGGCGATGCTTCTCGCGACTTCAAGGCTGGTGATGTTCATTTCGTAGATGTTAACGGCGACGGTTGGATTAGCGAAGCCGATATGGTTAAGATTGGCGATCCCAACCCCGATATCTATGGAAATATCTTCACTTCTCTCAATTGGAAGCGTTTCACTCTTGATATCAACTTCAAGTATTCTGTAGGCAATGATATCTATGATTATCAGCGCTCGCAGCTTGAACAGGGAAGCACCGTTTGGAATCAGTCAACTGCTCTCGTTAACCGTTGGCGTTATAGCGGTCAGAAGACCGATATTCCTCGTGCTATGAGCACTACCAACACTGCAGAATGGGTGAACAATGAACGTTTCTCTGATCGTTGGATAGACGATGGCTCTTACCTCAAACTCAAAAAGGTACGCCTCACATATCAGGTGCCTCTCTCTTTGAGTTGGTTGCAGGGTCTTACGGTATTCGGAGAATGCAACAACATTTTCACAATTACAAAGTACAAAGGTTCTGATCCCGAAGTATCATGTGGCAACTCTGTGCTCTATCAGGGTGTTGATGCAGGTTATCTGCCCCAGAGTTTCGGTTGCAACTTCGGTGTAACATTCAACTTGTAAAAACCAGGAACAATGAAAAAGAAATCAATATTGAGTTTAGTGCTGCTGCTCGCGGGTATGATGTGTGTATCGACCTCGTGCTCCGATATGCTTACGCCCGATTTGGAGCGCTATTCCGAGAAGAATGCGGGAGACTCCGTCTACTCATATCTCGGAATCCTCAAGAGCATGCAGAAAATTGTTGAGCGTGATGTAATCCTCGGTGAAGCGCGTGGAGACCTTGTGGCCTCCACCACTTACACCAGCGATAGTGTGAGCCACTTCTTCAATTTCGATGATGTAAGGGACGGCGACAACGCTTTCCTCCAATGCGCCGACTACTATAATATAATCAACCAGTGTAATTTCTATCTGCATTATGTTGATACCGTAACCATCAAGGACGAGGTGAGATATATGCAGAAGGAATGGGCACAGGTTCAGGCTATGCGTGCTTGGACATATCTTCAGCTTGTTCAGAATTATGGCTCGGTTCCGTTCTTTACAGAACCTGTATCGAGCAGTTCTGTAGGCAAGGAGATTGTTAAGAGCGGCAAGGTTATCAACAAGGACAACATCGCTGACCTTCTTGTAGCAGCCGGTCTTGACCGTGCTTATGAATTGCAGGATCAATATGGTTATCCTTCTTATGGAAGCTATAGCAACGGTAGTGTATCTATTCCCTCAAAATCCTGCTTCTTCCCTGTAGCTCTTGTTACTGCCGACCTTTATCTTATGCAGAACAACTACGACAAAGCTGCCGAGATGTATTATAAGTTTATGCGTAAAGAAGAAGCTACTTATGTAGAGACTTCCGATGCAACTTTTAGTGAGAATATTTCTCAGGAGGGTACGCGTTATGTGCCAAATGTTGCTTGGTCAAGTATTTTTACTGAATATGGTAAGGGTGAAGGCAATGATATGATTACTCTTATCCCTGGTGCAGCTTCAAGAAACCAAGGAGAGGTTCTCACACAGGTTCAGAATATCTATGGTTTCCAAACATCTTCAAGTACAAGCGGTAACGATGGTGGTTACATCAGTGTAACTCCCAAAGAGGAATACCGTCAGTTGGAGCCTTCGGTTAATTATCTGCAATTGAATGCTATCCAGGATTATTGCAACTATCGCACTTCCGGCGGTACCGAAGTTCAAGAATATTATGAAGGTGTAGGCGATGCCCGTGTATACGGTTCTACAGGTCTTACCAGGATCGATGGCGAGGATTTCCGTTTTATTGCAAAGCGCACTCCGGTTTATGGAACGAATTACAATTGGAATAGCCGCAAGGTCTATGCTACGGGTTTCCAGTCATACTATGCAATTCAGGTTTATCGTAAATCTCTTGTGCATCTCCGCTTTGCCGAGGCTATCAACCGCGCCGGCTTCCCCCAACATGCGTTCTCGATTCTCAAGGAAGGTATTGCTACCGACAACTATCCTACACTCAGGTACAAGGATAGCGTTGCATACGAAATCCAGGTTGACAGTACCGATCTCGACAACATCAAAATCGATACTCTGAGCATTGACACTATTAAGGATATTCCTTATCTCGTTAAGCCCGAGGCTACTGCTGGTGGCGCGTACTATATTTCTGTAAACGAGATGGTAAAGGCTGCAACCAAGAACTATCTTGATTTTGCCGACAGCAAGTTCAATACAAACGCTACCTATGTAATTGGTGTTCACGGCCATGGTTGTGGCGAGACACGCGGTTATCGCGACACTGTGTTCTCTTATGATGTATGCGTAGCCAAGAAGATTGCTGCTGCCCGTGCTGACAAGGACGGCCAGACAAGCGAATGGGAAACAGCTCTTGTTGACAGTTTGACTAAGGTAGGCATTGACAATGCTGTGGCCGCAGGTACTATCACCAGCGACGAAGTTACGACAGCTGTTGAGGACCTTATTATCGACGAGCTTGCTCTTGAAACGGCTTTCGAAGGAAACCGTTACTACGATCTTCTTCGCTTTGCAAACCACAAGGGCAATGGTTCTCTCGACAACGAATGGCTTGCCAAGAAGATTGCTTCGCGTGGCTATGCTCCGCGTTCCGGTTACGATGCTGCCCTTTATGGTCGCCTCGTAGGTGGTACCCGCTGGTATCTGCCTTTGCCCGAAGACGATTAAGAATTAATCTTGCCGCATTGTGCGGCAACGCAACAATAATTGTGCGCGACACGCTTTGGAGTGCCGCGCACTTTTTTGTTTTTTGTTTTGCTGTGATTTTCGATGTACCTGTCGGATTTCGGTTGCAACGGCATATTGTTCTCGCCGGTTTTCGCGCGAAAAAGATGCTTAACCGCTTTGTCTGTGCATAGCAAGGCGTAATGGTCTTTCCATCCTATGTATGAGCCGTATGTGTGGGAACGCGGGGGCTTTTAAGCCTTGGTTTTTTCGCGCCATGCGCCCCCC
>CAVFYC010000049.1:0-16502 GCA_963626585.1 Christensenellaceae bacterium Phil1
GCGCCATGGTTGCCGGTGGGGGTGGCTGCCGCGTTTCGTGGAAGAAACGCGGCGCTGTTCATGGCCGGGCAACTGTGGCGTGCTTGTTGTCTTACTTCCCTGCGTCTCCGTGGCGGGAAAGTTCATCGCGTGGGCCTGTTTTTTATGGTAGATAGATGATGTTTTCGTTGGCGTCTGTTTCGAAATCTATTGTCCATAGTGTTCCGCTCGACAGACCGAAATCTACAATTTCCACTACCCCGGAATTTAGGGGCGCGCCGGTTTGGCGTTCTTTGTAGCCGTCTTTGTATCCGTCTTCGTAGGCTTGCGCGATGGCTTTGATGATTGATGCGCTGGTTTTTCTTGCTTTGCCGTCTGCGTAGAGGGCTGCTTTTTCTGATATGTTCATAGCTTTCTGGATTTATAGTTGGGTTAAACTTCACTATATCTGCGACTGTGGATTTTGTTTGAACATATGTGGGGGAAATGATGCGTATCAAATCCGCTATAAATATACATAGTTTTTTTGTAATGCGTGCTATTTTTTTGTTGATTTGTTGTGAAAAATACTTCGCCGCATCTTGTGTTTTACGAGATGCGTCGGAATTTAAATTCCGACGCATCTAATTTAAATTACATGGCCCGGAGTTTTTAACAAGATGCGGTGTCGTTTTTCCGCCATGCACAGCATGGTTTTTGACTTGCGGGAAAATACTTTTGATTCGGCTTGCGGAGGCATATATATAAGGTGTGTGAAAAAGCGCGCGGGAGATGGTTTTTCAGATGTCTGACATTATTCAAACGATGTCAGACATTATTTTAATAATATCGGACTTCGTTTTTCTGCTTTGCTGCATGGGAAAAACGGGTGGGGGAAACTGGGCGGGAATGGCGTGGGGCGCGGCTTTTTCGAGGGGTTTCTTTATTCCTTTTGTGCTTTTCTCAATTGCGTGGGCGTTGCTCCGAATGTGGATTTGAATACTCGGGCAAAATGTGATGCGTCGTAGAATCCGCAGGTGGTTGCTATTTCGGCTACCGACATCTTTTTGTGTTTCAAGATCAGACGTTTTGCTTCGTTCATCTGCACTTGCCGTATGTGCGCGGCGGGTGTTTCGCCTGTTATGGTGCTTAGTTTTCGGCGGAATTGCTGTGGCGACAGACATAAGTGGGTGGCAATTGTTTCTACATTGATGTCGCCCGAAACCATGTCGGTGATGATTGTTTCTTTCACCTTTTCCAGGAAATCTTTTCCGTTTTCTTCGAGTTCTTTCTCGGGTGCGGGGACGTTCATTTTCACTGCCTGTGAATATCTCTTGCGTATCTGTGCTTGCCTTTCGAGCAGGTTTTCCACTGTTACGAGTAGCTCTTCGGCGTTGAAGGGTTTGGTGAGGTAGGCGTCGGCACCTTCTCGCAATCCGCTCAGCTTGTCGCCGTCCGTGCTCTTGGCTGTAACCATTATCACGGGTATGTGGGCCAAAATTTCGGTGTGGCGCACAGCGCGACATAGCTCCCAGCCGTCTGTTTTGGGCATCATGAGGTCGGTAATTATGATGTCGGGCACTTGTTCTTGGGCTATATACAATCCTTCTTCGCCGTCGCGGGCTGTGAGCACCTTGTATTTTTTGCTTAGTCCGATGCGCATGTAGTTCTGTACGTCGGCGTTGTCTTCCACTACGAGCACTATCGGCTTTTTGCTGTTGTTGTGTGCCGCGCTTGCTGTTTGCGTTTCTTCAATCTCTGTTTCTATTTGGTTTTCGAGCGGTTGGCATTTTCCTGTGTGTAGCGGGAGTTTTATCAGGAACGTAGTACCTTGGTCCTTTTTGCTGTCAACGGTGATTTCTCCGTGCAGCGAGTCTACAATTTGTTTCACGAGCGAAAGCCCTACGCCCGAGCCGATTGCTTTTTGCGGCGTGGCGCTTTGATAAAACAGGTCGAAGATGTGCTGTTTGTCCTCTTCGGCTATGCCGCAACCGTTGTCGGCAACGCTGAGAAGCATTTGGCGTTGCGTGATGTCGATGCTTATATTTACTTTGCCCCCTTGGTTTGAAAATTTAATGGCATTGCTCACGAGGTTGTTCATTATCTTTTGCATGTATTCGGGCACGAAGTTTATTTTGACGTTTGGCGTTGCGGGGTTGTAGGTGAGCGTGATGTTTTTGGTGCTTGCAAGGTTTTGGAAGCTGTCGGTAATCATGGCGAGATACACTATGATGTCGCCGTTTCGCCATTCGGGTTCGTTGATTGAGGTCTTGATTCGCGAAATGTCGAGCAATTGGTTGATTAACGACAGAAGTTGTCGTCCCTGTCTGGTGATGATTTTTCCCACCACTGCTTGGTCTACGTTTGAAAACTCGCTCTTTTCCATCATTGTGGAGTATCCGAGAATCACGGTGAGAGGTGTGCGGAATTCGTGGGTTACATTTGTGTAAAAGGAGGTGCGTGTGCGTTCTGCCTGCATGAGCAGTTGGTGTTTTCGCTTGCGGGCGCGCAGTGTGTAGTAGAGGAAAGAAATTATTGTAACGGCGAGAAGTGTGATTAGCACAGTGCATAAAAGGCTGATGTTGCGCATGCGCTTTGCTGTTTGGTAGTTGTTGGTCAACACCGACATCTCGTTTTTGTGTTTGGCGTTGGCATAGCGCACGCGAAGGTTCTGCAAATGTTTCAAGTTCTTCTCGCTGTCGATGCTGTCGCGCAGTTCATCGCTTTTCACGTAGTATTGGAGTGCTTTTTGGCAGTTTGCGCATTGTTTTGCCACCTTGTATTTCAGCATATATATGTCGGCGAGCGGCTCGAGCGAGTTTTGTTTTTGCGCTTCTGCGAGTGCTTCTTCAATATAAGGCTCGGCCTTTTTCATCTCGCCGTGGTTGACGTAAATGCTGGCCAAGGCGATGCACGCATCAAGCCAATGCCATTTGTCGGCGCCGTCTTTCATTATGTTGTAAGCCTTGCTGTACATTTCAATTGCCTTGTCGGTTTCGCCGCGTTGCTCGTAGAGCCTCCCGAAATGGTCGTAGCAGAGCGAAATTCCGAGATTGGATTTTGCCTTGCGGTTGGCGTCCATCGAAAGTCGGTAGTAGTGCCATGCGGAGTCTGTCTTCTGTCGATTTTCAAAGATTGCCCCGATGTTTGCATAGTTTATAGCTTGTCCCAGATGGCTTCCAAGTTCCCGTTCGCCCTGTAGCGCGGCGCGTAAAACGGAGTCGGCGGTGTTGTAGTCCTTAAGTGTGAGCAACACGTTGCCCAGTCCGTTGAGCGTTATCACTCGGTTTTTTCGCGATATGCTGTCGGAGTGGTAGCCATATAGGTTGCAGTATTCCAGGGCGCGGTAATGGTTTGTGGAAGCTTCGTCAAGAATTCCCATTCGCCTGAAATTCGTACCGATGTTGTTGTATGCCTGTATAATTGCAATGGTGTCGCGCTTTTTCATGGCGAATTCAAGCTCGCGCTTGTGGGCTTCAATAGCTTCGGTAAACCGGCTGCCTTCCCGCAACTTCCGTCCTTGTTCACGGTAATGGCGCATAAGGCTGTCGGCTTGGGCATCTGACAATTCCTGCGCCTGTTTTGAGTTCCCCCAGTTGCACGCGCAGAGCAACGAGGCGATGAATAGATATAATGTTAGCCGTTTTATCATGTTTGTACTCCGAGGAAATTTTTGTAAAAAGAAATAGATTTCTCGTTTCAAAGGCTAAAATAACGTTTTTTACACATTAAATGGACATAAAGTGCTAAATATTTTAAGATAGACGGCTCTTTTTCGTCCCTGCTTAGGCAAGGCGTTTTGCGCATGCGGGAAATGGCGAAAACAATGTCTGATATCATTCAAACGAAGTCTGACATTGTTTAAATAATGTCTGACATCGTTTTTACAATGTCGCATGTAGTTTTTTCGCGCTGTCTTGACAAATTCACAAAAAGGCATCTAGGCTGAAATTACAAAGTTTATTGGTAAATTTGCACGCTTAAATTTTGCACCCTTACGATGTTGAAATTCAAACAAAGCGATACGCTGCTCGCGGCAATGCGCGACGGCAAGGAACTCACGCACGTTGACAAACTGAAGCTCATTGTAGCTCTCAGCATTCCCTCTGTGCTTGCGCAGATCACGAGCGTGATGATGTTTTATATCGACGCAGCAATGGTGGGACACCTTGGCGCAAAAGCTTCGGCAAGCATCGGGCTCGTGGAAAGCACCACTTGGCTTTTCGGGAGCATCACGAGCGCGGCGTCGATGGGCTTTGCCGTGCAGATAGCCCACAAGGTGGGGGCGAAAGACTTTGAGGGAGCGCGCAATGTGTTTCGCCACGGATTGATAGCCACGGGAGTTTTGGGAATAATAATCATGATAATTGCGGCGGCAGTGGCTTTTCCGCTTCCTATATGGCTTGGCGGCGGCGAGGACATACGTCATAACGCCACGATGTACTTCCTGATTTATTCTTTCGCCATTCCGTTTTTGCAGTTGTCAAGCCTGTCGGGAAATTCACTCAAGAGCAGCGGAAACATGCGCGTGCCAGGAGCTACGAGTGTGCTTATGTGCCTGCTCGATGTGGTTTTCAATTATCTTTTCATCTATATCCTTGAACTTGGAGTGGTTGGCGCGGCTCTTGGAACGTTCAGCGCGGTGGTGGTAACGGCTCTGCTGTCGTTTTATTTCGCAACTTGTCGCAGCGATATCCTTTCGTTTCGCCTCTGCAAGGCCCGTTTCAGATGGAACAAGGCGTTTGTGGACAAAGCCCTCGGCATCTCGTCGCCCCTTGCGCTGCAATACGTTTTTATGGGAGGCGCGCAAATTATCAGCACAATAATTGTTGCTCCGCTCGGAAACGTTGCCATAGCCGCCAACACGTTTGCAATCACCGTGGAAAGCCTTTGCTACATGCCCGGATACGGCATAGGCGATGCGGCGTCAACCCTCACGGGGCAGTCGTTGGGCGCAGGAAGAATAGATGTGTGCCGAAGTTTTGCTAAGATGACTGTTGGGCTCGGCATGTCGGTTATGGCGGTGATGGGAGTGCTTATGTTTGTGTTTGCGCCGCAGATGCTCGGATTCATAACGCCCGTCGAGGAAATCCGCACGCTTGGCACAGCCGCTTTGAGGATTGAAGCGTTTGCCGAACCCATGTTTGCCGCCGCAATAGTTACTGCCTGCGTCTGCATAGGCGCGGGCGATACAAAGAGCCCCACTATAATAAACCTTTGCAGCATGTGGGTGGTGCGTCTGTCGCTTGCCGCCGTGCTTGCGCCGCGTTACGGATTGCGCGGAGTGTGGTTTGCAATGGCGGTGGAGCTTACCGTTCGCGGCACATTGTATCTCGTTCATCTTTATCGCGGAAAGTGGATTAAGATGGGCGGCAAGAAAACTGACTGATGCCCGGGAAAAGCGCGCCCGGCGGATATCGTTTTCCCCCGACCCCGTAGCGCACGAATGAAAACAAAAAAGGATACGCCTGCATGGCGTATCCTTTTTATGATGTACCGCAAAAACGGTTATCTCTTTGCTATCGTTATTCCGTCGATGTCGGGAGCGTATCCGTTGTCGCAGCCCAGGGTGATTACGTTGTTTCCCTTTTTGAGTGTGCCGCGTACTGTGAGTGTGTTGTACTTATTGTATGCGCCTGTGTTGAGGTCTTTGTAAATTACGGGCTGACCATTGTTTACCGTAATCTTTAAGTAGCGGTTTTCCCCCGAAGCATAGCGCACCGTGATGTCGTATGTTCCGCCTTTCTCCGAGTAAACGTTTTTCCACTTCATGACATTCTGCGGCGTGCCTCCGAGGTAGGAAACTTTTACTCCGCACGAAGCGGCTGGATCTTCGGTGTAGCGGATAGTTTGTTTGTTGCCGCCGAGATCATTGAAGTCGGGCATGTAAGCAGTTCCGGCATTGTATACCGTGCGTTCGATGCGTTTTCCTTTTACTGTCCACATTTTCACGCTGTGTGCGGGAACGGTTTCGATAATCTTGCCGTCGAGCACCGGGCCTGCGGTGTGGTGGATAAGATCGCGGGTTTCGGCTTTTCCGCTAAAGTCAATGATTTCAAGGGGTACGTTGAAAGTTGCGGGTTCGTCGCCAAGATTCAGTAGGGCAACTGCTCTTGTGTCGCCGTTGAGCTTCTTGATGTCCTTTACATAAATCATTGAATTGTTTTTCTGGTACACAATATATGCCTGAAGCCCGAGCGGGTCCTGGTTGATGTCTATCAGTTCTTTGTTCTTCATAAGTTCGAGCGACTTCTCGGGAATTTTTGTCATGTCGCAGCCCACGAGTAACGGCGAGCTCTGAATACACCAGATTGCCATGTGCACTTCTTCTTCGTTGAGCGGCAGTCCGCGCCCAATTTCAAGCATGTCCATGTCGTTGTAGTGCCCGTCGCCGCAATAAGCCGAGAGATATTTGTTTTTGCCTATGACATATTTCCACGAATCCCAGCTTGCGTTGATATCACCACTGATGCGCCATGAATCGGCTACGTCTTTACACCAAGTTCCGGGGTATGCCCAGCGGCAGATGTTGTAGGAAATTTTGCGTCCGAGCTTTTCGCTTTGTGCTTTGATGGCATTTCCGATAGCTGTGTAGGTAGGTTCTTCGAGCAAGTTGAGACCTGCGGCGCCGCAGTAGTCCACTTTTACGAAATCATAGTCCCATTTGTTGAAATACAAGTCGCAGTCGGCTTCCTCGTGTCCGTGGAATCCCACGCCGTGTCCGAATTCGGGATTCTTGAAACTGCCCGAGCCGCAAGTGTTGCCCGCAGCGTCGTTGTAGATACCCGGCTTCAATCCTTTTTTGCGTATGTATTCTGCCACATAGCGCATGCCGTTAGGAAACAGTTCGTTGTTGCTCGTCATGTTGCCCTGTGCGTCGCGTCCGCCCATGTAGCCGTCGTCGATGTTGCAGTAAACGTAGCCGGCATCGCGGAGTCCGGTGGAAACCTGTGCGTCGGCGTTGGCGCAAATGTTCTTCTCGTTGATATTAAGAGCGAGAGTGTTCCAACTGCTCCAGCCCATAACGGGAGGCGCAAACTTTTTTGCTTTCTGTGCGCCCGCGCTCATTGCAACCAGCATCGAGGCACAAAGAATAAGAGACTTTTTCATATTATCATGCGTTTTAGAAGTTTTCGTTTTCATGCACGTTTGTTTGCAAATATAGAAAGTTTTTTCCACAGTAGTGCTCGCAAAAGCAATAAATATAGGAGATATTTTCGCGCTTTTTGATGAAGAAAAAACTACACGGCATCTCGCAAAAACTCCGGGCCACCAAATTTAAATTCCGACGCATCTAATTTAAATTCCGCCGCATCTCGTAAAAACGGTATGCGCAAGCAAAAAATCCATGATAAAAAGAGTAAATTTGCCAACGTGTAGAAACCGCTTCAAACGGCATGTGGGTGATAAAGGAAAAGCTTATGTGCCAACTATATACAACAGATTATGAAAATATTGAAAGCCACGTTTGCCGCCCTAGTATTGAGCATTGGCATTGCCGGAGCACAAAACGCCGCCTCCCTGCCGCTCATACCGCAACCCGCACATGCCGTGCAGGGCAAGGGCTCTTTTGAATTCAAGAAAACCGTAAAAACGTTTGCCGACAGCTACAAAGGCGACAGCATTGGACGCGTGCTTTCGCAATTCGAACAAAAATTCGCGCAGGCGTCGGGCTTGCGGTGCAAGAGGGTGAAGCGTGGCGGCGCATTGCAACTAAAACTCAATGACGCGCTAAGTGGTGAAAGCTACAAGCTGAATGTTTCGCCCCAAAAGATATTGATAGAAGCCGCGCGCCCCGCCGGATTTTTCTATGCCTTGCAAACATTGCAACAACTGCTCCCCTCGCGCGCAGTAGCTGCCGGAACAAAAGCGGCAAATCCCACGCAGCAATGGCTTGTGCCGTCTGTGAGCATCGAAGATGCGCCGCGTTTTGGCTGGCGCGGCTTTATGCTCGACGAAGGACGGCATTTTTTCGGTAAGGAAAACGTGAAAAAAATCCTCGACATCATGGCGAGTTACAAAATGAACCGCTTTCATTGGCATTTGACCGAAGATCAGGGGTGGCGCATCGAGATAAAGAAATATCCCAAACTCACCGAAACCGGCGCATGGCGCAACTCGCGCACACTTGGCTATGCCGAAGTGAAACCCGACGGCATGACCTATGGCGGATACTACACACAGGACGACGCGCGAGAGATAGTGGAATACGCGCGGGAGCGTTTCATTGAAATTGTTCCTGAAATAGATTTGCCGGGACACTCCCAAGCTGCCGTGGCCTCGTATCCCGAAATCCTGGCGTGCGACCCGCAAAACGCGCATAGCGTATGGTGTTATCAAGGAATCTCAACTGATGTAATCAATGTGGCTAATCCGCGCGCCGTGGAACTGGCAAAAGATATCGTTGACGAACTCGTGGAGATTTTCCCTTTTTCCTACATACATTTGGGCGGAGACGAATGCCCCACGGACAAATGGGAAAACAATGCCGACTGTCGCAAACTGCTCGAAACGCTCGACAGCAAAAACTATCGCGACCTTCAAACAAATTTCTACTACCAACTGAAAAAACATATCGACAGCAAACCCAAGGACAAGCAACGCCATTTGATTTTCTGGAACGAAGTTTTGCACGGAAACACACAGGCTTTGGGCAAAGACGTTACAATTATGGCGTGGGTGGGAGCAGATGCTGCCGCCAAAAGCGCAGCGCAGCGCGGAATGAACGCAATTCTCTCGCCGCAGATACCATATTATATAAACAGGCGGCAAAGCAAAGACCCCAACGAACCTCGCTCGCAGGGAACGGGAACAGAAAACGTTGAAGCCGTTTACAATTACATTCCCATGAAGAATGTAGAAAAAGAATTGCAGTCGCGATATCTCGGAGTACAGGCCAATTTCTGGACAGAATGGGTGGAAGATGCCGCAACACTGCAATATTTGATGCTTCCCCGGTTGGCAGCCGTGGCCGAAGCCGCATGGACACCGCAATCCCTGCGCAACTACGAAAATTTCCTGAAACGCCTGCAACAAGAACCGGCGTTTTACGAAATGTCGGGCGTGAACTACGGAAAACATGCGTTCCAATAACGACAAAGTGCGCCTTGGCAGATTTTCGTGCCCATGACAGCCAGCCTATTTCCCTTGCCCGTTTGCCGATATCCCCTGCCGAAGAATTTATATAGGTGAAATTCTTATCGGTATGGGGCGAAATCTGCAAAAGACGGCATGTTGCAATCTCAATATCAGGAAAAAACATAATTTCTTTGCTTGTAAGTTGAAAAAAACGGCAAACCGCTTGTTTGTAATGAAATAAATGTATATTTTTGCACACGTTCAAGAGTGAGGGGCTGCATAAGTTCCTCACTCGTTGTTATAAACCAAAGGTCTGAAGCAATGATAGACAAAAAAAAGGTAGAGGGAATAGTTGAAGAATGGCTCGCCGGCAAGGAATACTTCCTTACAGATTTGAGCATAAGCGACGAAGACAACATTGTGGTGGAAATCGACCACAAAGAAGGCGTTTGGATAGACGATTGCGTGGAGTTGAGCAAGTTTATCGAGGAACGTCTCGACCGCAACGACGAAGACTATGAACTCGAGGTGGGCAGCGCAGGAATAGGACAGCCGTTCAAAGTGCACCGCCAATACGAAAACCACGTGGGCGAAGCCGTGGAAGTGCGCACCACCAAGCGCGAAAAACTCAAAGGTACGCTCAAAGCCGTGGACGATGCGGGCATAACGCTCACCGTAAAGGTGAAATTCAAACCAGAAGGCGCCAAGCGCGCAAAAATGGTGGACGAAGACCGCAGCATCACGTTTGAAGAAATAGAAACGTGCCAGGCTGTAATAGATTTCAAGTAAATATATCCGCTCCTAAGCATTAGGGGCGGAACGTTTCATTATAGGGGACAGACAAAACCCCACCTATCCGGAATAATAAAAAACAAATATAAAAATGCCACGCAGAAAAGAAGACACTGAAAGCATGATAGACATCTTTACCGATTTTCGGGACAATAAGAAAATCGACCGTACAACTCTTGTGGGGGTTCTTGAAGAGAGCTTCCGCAGTGTGTTGGCAAAGATGTTTGGCAGCGACGAGAATTTCGACGTAATCGTAAACCCCGACAAGGGAGACCTGGAAATCTACCGCAATCGTATTGTGGTGGAAAACAATGAAGTGAACGACTCCAATAAGGAGATTTCGCTTGATGACGCCCATGAAATCGATTCCACCTATGAAGTGGGCGAAGAAGTGAGCGAACCGATAAATTTTGCCAAATTTGGTCGCCGCGCAATACTTACGCTTCGCCAAACCCTCGCAAGCAAGGTGCTCGAACTCGAACACGATTCGCTCTACAACAAATATAAAGACCGCGTTGGCGAAATTGTTAGCGGCGAAGTCTATCAGGTTTGGAAAAACGAGATGCTTATTGTTGACGACGAAGGCAATGAAATGTTCCTTCCCAAAGGCGAACAGATTCCGCGCGACTTCTTCCGCAAAGGAGAGACGGTGAGGGCAATCGTAAACCGTGTGGACAACGCCAACAACAATCCCAAGATTTATCTCAGCCGCACGGCTCCGGAATTCCTCATTCGTCTGTTGGAAGGCGAAGTACCTGAAATTGCCGACGGACTGATTACTATAAAGAAAGCCGCACGTATTCCCGGCGAGAGGGCAAAGGTGGCAGTGGAAAGCTATGACGAACGCATCGATCCCGTAGGAGCTTGCGTTGGCGTGAGAGGTAGTAGAATTCATGGCGTTGTGCGCGAACTCCGCGGTGAGAATATCGACGTTATAAACTACACTCCAAACGAATCTTTGTTCGTGCAGCGCGCACTTGCTCCCGCAAAGATTTCAAACATAAAGCTCAACACAGAAGATCATATGGCTCAGGTTTTCCTGAAGCCCGAAGAAGTTTCGCTCGCCATCGGACGCAGCGGAATGAATATCAAACTCGCTTCAATGCTCACCGGTTATACTATTGACGTTTATCGTGAGGTGGAAAACACGCCCGAATATGAGGACGTTTATCTTGACGAATTCTCCGACGTGATAGACCAATGGGTAATCGATGCGATTAAGTCAATCGGTTTAGATACGGCAAAAGCCGTAATTGAAGCACCGCGTGAAATGCTTATAGAGAAAGCCGATTTGGAAGAATCGACTGTAGATGATGTGCTGCGTATATTGAAAGCTGAATTTGAGGACGAATAAGTAGTATATGAACATACGCCTAAATAAAGTTATTAGAGAATTGAATGTGGGGATAGACACGATAGTTGCCTATCTTCATGAAAATGGTGTGGAGGTAAAAGCCGACCCCAATGAGAAAATCGACGACGAACAGTATGCCATACTAAAGAAAAAGTTTGGCGCTGACAAAGATTTGCGTAAGGAGGCAGACAAACTGCTCTCGGGCTATCAGGCGTCGAAAGTAAAGAATGCAAAAGAGAAAAAGGCTGTGGCAGCCCCCAAACCGCAGGTAATAAAAACAGAAGTGCCGCAGAGCATGCGCCCGGGCATGAAAGTTGTAGGCCATATCGACCTTGATTCGCCTGCTCCCAAACCTGTGCAGAAGACTACGGCTCCGCAGCCGAAAGACAAGCCACTTGTGGAAGACAAGAAGCCTTCTGAACAAAACAATGTGGCTCCCGAAAAAACGCAGGTGCAACCTGTGAAAACAGAGACGCCGGCAACTCCCGCAGCACAGCCGGAAGAGAAGAAAGAGGCAGCAAAACAAGTGGAGGAGAAGCCTGCCGTTACTGCTGCTTCCGCGAAACCGACAGAAAAAACGGCAGAAGCTCAACCGACAAAGGCTCCTGAAAATCCCCAGGTAAAAGAGAGTCCAAAGAAAACGGCTGATTCGATAGGCACTGTAGAGAAAGATGGAATTTTCCACCTTCACACTACTGTGGAACTGGCTACTCCCAAAGTTCTCGGCACAATAGATCTTTCCACAATCAATCCTAATACTCGTCCCAAAAAGAAGTCGAAGGAAGAAAAACGTCGCGAACGCGAAGAAAAGAACAATACTTCGCAAAATAACCAGCGTCATAAGCGCAACCGCATAGGACAGGAACGCGTTGACGTGAATGCTGTGGGACAACAGATAGGTAATAATGGCGGTAATCGTGGCGGTGGAAACAACAACAATAATAATAACAACGATAACCGCAATCGCAATAACAACAATAATAACAAGAACAACGATCCACGTCGCCAGAAGAACAAGCCGCGCAAGGTTCAACCGCTCAAGCCCGAAGTTTCGGACGAAGACGTAGCAAAGCAGGTTCGCGAGACACTTGCTCGTCTTACCAACAAGAGTCGTGGAAGTAAAGGCGCGAAGTATCGTCGTGAAAAACGCGAAAATGCGCGCGAGGTGGCTGAGCAGGCAGCTTCATTGGAGGCAAAGGAAAGCAAAACGCTGAAGTTAACAGAATTTGTTACGGCAAACGAACTCGCCGCAATGATGAACGTGCCGGTAACTCAGATTATTGCTACGTGCATGAGCATCGGAATAATGGTGAGCATTAACCAAAGATTGGATGCAGAGACTATAGATCTTGTGGCAGAGGAGTTCGGATTCAAGACAGAATATGTGAGCGCCGATGTAACCGAGGCTGTAACCGAAGAAGCCGACAACGAAGAAGATCTTGAGCCGCGCGCGCCGATTGTAACGGTTATGGGACACGTAGACCACGGTAAGACTTCGCTGCTCGACTATATCCGCAAATCAAACGTGATTGCCGGCGAGGCGGGAGGCATTACCCAGCATATCGGAGCCTACAACGTAAAACTCGAAAATGGCAGACACATCACGTTCCTTGATACTCCGGGACACGAAGCGTTTACCGCTATGCGTGCTCGCGGTGCACAGGTTACTGACGTTGCTATAATAATAATTGCAGCCGATGACGGAATAATGCCACAGACTAAAGAGGCTATCAGCCACGCTGTCGCAGCAAATGTTCCTATGGTATTTGCGATTAACAAGATAGATAAACCGGGTGCTAACCCTGATAAGATAAAAGAGGCTTTGGCCGGTATGAATTACCTCGTAGAAGATTGGGGCGGTAAATACCAAAGTCAGGATATCTCGGCAAAGAAAGGCGTAGGGGTCAAAGAACTTCTCGACAAAGTGCTTCTTGAAGCCGATATGCTCGACTTGAAAGCAAACCCCAACCGAAAAGCTACGGGTACAATCATAGAATCTTCACTCGATCGCGGACGTGGATACGTTGCTACCGTACTTGTGAGCAACGGTACGTTGAAGATTGGCGACGTGATGCTTGCCGGTACAAACTACGGGCGTGTCAAGGCGCTTTTCAACGAGCGCGATCAACGCATCGACAAAGTTGGTCCAGCCGGAGCGGCTACTGTTTTGGGACTTAATGGAGCTCCGCAGGCCGGCGATGCTTTCCATGTGATGGATACCGAACAAGAGGTGCGCGAGATAGCTACAAAACGTGAGCAATTGCAGCGTGAGCAGGCTTTGAGGGCACATTCCGTGTTGTCGCTCGATGAAATTGGACGCCGCATCGCACGTGGTGGAACCAAGGAACTCAATATTGTGGTTAAGGGCGATGTTGATGGCTCTGTGGAGGCTTTGAGCGATTCTCTTGAGAAACTTTCAACAGAGAAGATCAAGGTAAATGTAATTCTCAAGAGTGTTGGTCAGATTTCCGAGAACGATGTGTCGCTTGCTGCGGCTTCGCAGGCAATTATCATCGGTTTCCAGGTACGTCCAAGTGTACTTGCAAAGAAACAGGCCGATCAGCAGGGAGTCGAGATACGTCTCTATTCCATTATTTACGATGCTATTGGCGAGGTGAAGCTTGCTATGGAAGGTATGCTCGAACCTGTGGTGAAAGAAGAGGTAACTGCTACGATCGAGGTGCGTCAGGTGTTCCACATCAGCAAAGTTGGTTTCGTTGCCGGCGCATTCGTGAGCGAAGGAAAGGTTTCGCGCACCGACAAGGCACGCCTTATTCGCGACGGTATCGTAATTCAGACTGCCAATATCGCAGCTCTCAAACGTTTCAAAGACGATGTAAAAGAGGTTGCGGCTAACTTTGAATGCGGTATCAGTCTTGCAAATTGCAACGACATAAAGGAAGGCGATATTATCGAAACATTTAAGCAGGTTGAAGTAAAAGCTACGCTTTGAAACCGATAAAAATATGCCGCTGATAGATTTCGTAATACTTTTGCTTGTTATCTGGGCAATATATAAAGGCTGGCGACAGGGCTTTCTCAAGGAAATCATTTCCATGATAGGCTTTGTTGTCGGGCTTTTCGTTGCTGCCGGTTTATATTCTGCTTTCGGCGAGTTTCTTGCCCCGCGTTTCGGCACATCGCCCACCATTGCCAATATCATAGCCTTTCTCGTGTTGTGGATAGTGGTTCCCATCGCGTTGGGACTGGTGGCAAACTTGCTTACCAAGGCTTTGAAAGGAATGAAACTTGGTGTGCCCAACAGTGTGCTCGGTTCTGTGGTGAGTTTGATTAAATATCTTGTGCTTATGAGTTGTGTTTTCAATGTTATGAGCTTTCTTGGTATTGTTAGTCAGGCAAAGGCAGAAGAATCGTTCTTTTACGAACCTGTTAAAAACAGTCTTGGCAATGCTTTCAAGGCATATCGCGAAAACCATACCGACAATTCTTCCGCGCAGGACCAAGATTCGGTGTACGTAAGCGGAGACAGTTTACAATAAACGAGGCATAGCGGCAGACTTGTGGCCTGCCGTTGCTGCACAGTGCGGAGCTAATGTTGTGCTCCGCACTAATCATAACTTAATGATGACGAAAAATTCTGACAATATAGCTGCAAATCCGGCTGCTGCCGAAGGGAAAAACGCTTTTGTGCGCAGCGTGGCGGACAAGAAGTATGAATACGGCTTTACCACGGAGATTCATACCGATGTAATCCCCGTGGGATTGAACGAAGACGTTGTGCGTACCATTTCTGCCAGGAAAGGCGAGCCCGAATGGCTTTTGGATTTCCGCTTGAAGGCTTTGCGTTATTGGCAAACTCTCAAGCAACCCACTTGGGGACACGTGCATCTTCCGGAAATTGACTACCAAGCAATTTCCTACTACGCCCAACCTAAAACGCACGACCAGAAAAAAGAACTCGACCCGGAACTCGTGAAAACTTTCGACAAGTTGGGAATTCCTCTCGAGGAACGTCTCGCGCTTGGCGGCGTTGCTGTTGACGCCATAATGGACTCTGTGTCGGTAAAGACTACTTTCCGCGACAAATTGCAGGAGCTCGGCGTGATTTTCTGCTCAATTGGCGAAGCTGTCAAGACTTATCCCGATTTGGTAAAGCAGTATCTTGGCACGGTGGTTCCTTATCGCGACAATTTCTATGCCGCATTAAATAGTGCTGTGTTTTCTGACGGTTCGTTTGTGTATATCCCCAAAGGCGTGCGCTGCCCCATGGAACTTTCGTCGTATTTCCGCATAAATGCGCGTAACACCGGACAGTTTGAACGCACACTAATCGTTTGCGACGACGAAGGTTATGTGTCCTATCTCGAAGGTTGTACCGCCCCAATGCGCGACGAGAACCAACTGCATGCGGCAATCGTGGAAATTATAGTGAACAACGACGCCGAGGTGAAGTATTCTACGGTGCAGAACTGGTATCCCGGGAATGCCGAGGGCAAAGGCGGCGTGTACAATCTCGTAACAAAACGCGGCGCATTGCGTGGGAAAAACAGCAAACTCTCGTGGACGCAGGTCGAAACTGGCTCGGCAATCACATGGAAATACCCCTCGTGCATTCTGAAAGGCGACAATTCGCAAGCGGAATTCTATAGCGTGGCCGTTACAAACAATTATCAGGAAGCTGATACGGGAACAAAAATGGTGCATCTCGGCAAAAACACGCGCAGCACCATAATTAGCAAAGGTATTTCGGCAGGCAAAAGCCAGAACTCCTATCGCGGGCTCGTTAAAGTGGGCAAAAATGCCGACAAAGCCCGTAACTACAGTTCCTGTGATTCGCTTTTGCTTTCACCGACATGCGGCGCGCACACTTTTCCCTACCTTGACGTTCACAACAATACGGCAGTAGTGGAACACGAAGCTACGACATCGAAAATATCAGAAGAACAAATGTTTTATTGCGCATCGCGCGGAATCGACCCAGAGACTGCTGCCGGTCTTATTGTCAACGGCTATGCGAAAAATGTGCTCGACAAGCTCCCGATGGAGTTTGCCGTAGAAGCGCGCAAGTTGCTTTCCGTTTCGTTGGAAGGCGCTGTGGGATAGCCTCCGCTCCTTGCTGAAGAAAAACAATGAAGCCTCGGATTTTTCCGGGGCTTTGTCGTTTTTTTACTTCTCTACACCCACTCTTCGGAATGCTGAAATCCAAGATTTTTGCAGGATTTCAGAAGTTGGTTGCCACATATAGCCAAACCTTTCTTCGTGTTGGAAAAACACACATACGTTGTTTTAAAAACTCCGGGCCATGTAATTTAAATTAGATGCGTCGGAATTTAAATTAGGTCTGACCTCGTAAAAACGA
>CAVFYC010000050.1:0-16502 GCA_963626585.1 Christensenellaceae bacterium Phil1
ATTATTTTGTTTGGTATTTTGAATTTAATATATTTGCAACAAAATCTTAATGTTACCAGGCTAATTTTTTTCTTTGTCAAACTAATACCAATAAATTTTATGCGTATGAAAAAGCTAATATTATCCGCCATTGCCTTTGTGTTTATAGGCATTGCAGGTTTTGCCCAAGATTTGCCCTCGTTTGTGAGTAAGGGCGGCGATGTGAGGTGGTTCTACTTGCAGAATGTGGCAACAGAGAGGTATCTGATTTCTACAGGCAGCGATGTGTATTCCGAGCCCAAGGCAGATTTTTCGAATTTCGAGAAACTTGCGCGGCAACTTTGGTGCTTTACGACCGAAGATGGCGAATACTACACCATTACCAACCGCTATGACGGGCAGCAGATGGACAACGGACTTTCGGCCAAGCATTACAAATGGGAAAGTGTGCAGATGAAGCCGAAAGCCGAAGCCAGATTCAAAATCCATCTCCTTGGCGGCGACACAATTTCGCTTGAAGCCGACCGTCCTGCACCGGGCGGAGGGGAAATCTATCGCTTTCCGGCGGTTTACGAGAACGCCGCAAACAATTATCTGTTGTGGTTGGTGAGGGAACAAAACGGACAAGACGCCAACGCGCGCTTTGTAGTGAAACCGTTTACCGAAGCTAAGGACCCCGAGATGCAGAATGCCGTGAACGTGCCCTACTACAATATTGTCAGCGGCAAAGCCGGTGCCGACAACGAGGTGGTTTTCGACAACACTTCCGTGGTGGATACCAAATTCAAATTCGTTGTGGCCAAAAAAGAAACGGGCAACGATGCGGCGCAATGGCGTCTGGTAAGTCTGCAACCCGGAAAAGTGGCAATCATAAACCGCGCCACGGGCAACAGCATCTCATCTGATATCTACGCCGACGGACAATACAACCTGCCCGAGGCTGACGCGCAAAACGTGGTGGCGAAAACTTGGAACATCAACGCCGTGAGCGTCGACGAATTCGTGATTTCTTCAATCGGCGAGGACAATATTGTGCGCTATCTCAACAACACCACATTCGGCGAAGCCCCCGAAACTCCCGATGTGGCAAATATGGGCGGCAGCGGCTTTGCATGGAAATTTGTGAAGGCCGACGAGGCGGTAGGAATCAACGATGCAAAAAACTCCGTGCCCACAGTGAGCGTGGAAAACGGCAAAGTGGTGGTAAGCGGTGGCCTGCCGTTTACTATCTTTGCCCCCGACGGCGTGCAACTCCCGTCCTCCTCCACACTGCAACGCGGCATATATATAATAAATGTAGCAGGAAAATCTGTAAAAATCAATGTTAGATAAATCTTAAACCCTTACGAAAATGAAACAACTGAGATATATAATCCCGCTATTGGTTCTCGCGCTTTGCACAACCCTTACCATACAGGCGCAAGACAAGATACTCACGGCGACAGGCGCTCCCGGACAAACATGGCTTGATGTCCCCGCCAAGGCAAAGCATATCAATTTTGCCAACACGGGCGGAAGCGAAACGTTTAGGGTAAAGACCAACACCACAGTCAAGCCCCGCTCCACGGCAAAGTGGATAAACACAACGATTGACGCTGCCAGCGGAAACGTAACCGTTAGCGTAGCCGAGAATACCGACAAAGACGAGCGCAGAGGCGTTGTGGTGCTCGCTGCTCCCGACGGCGCTTCGCAGCAAATCGATGTTGTGCAGCTCGGAACCGCTCCCGCGTTTATTATGACCGACGACACCTTGCGCGTAAAGGGTATAAATGCCGGAGTGTTGCTTGAAATCACGGCAAACTCGGCTCTTGTTTTTACTTCGTCTGACTGGATTTCACCAAAAGACGTCGAAACTTTCACGGGAACAAAGATCTACACGTTTATGGCAGGCAAAATGCAGCAGGGCACGCGCTACGGCGAAATCACAGTGGCTCTGGCATCAAAACCAACCGAGACGGCAAAAATTATAGTGGAGCAAGAATTCGAGGGATTCCCTACATTTATCGTGATGAGCGACATACATTTCGGCGCGTCGGGCGCAGAAAGCCGTGTAAGCACTTCGCTTAAAAATATATACAGCAACACAAGCGACGTGGACGCTCTGATTATAAACGGCGACCTTACAAACAACGGCAATCTCGCACAATATCAGAACATGACCGCCGTGATAAACAACTACGACATAGTTCCCGAATACGTGCCCCGATATTTTATTATGGGAAACCATGAGTGGTACACCAACGACGGCAACAATTCGATTGACAACTATAATACGCTTGGCGTGGAGCACGATAAATATTTCGACATCAAAGGCTATCCGTTTGTCTACATAGGAATGTCGGGCGGAAATGAGGACGATTATAGCGAAGAAAGCCTCTTGTTTTTACGGCAAAGCCTCGACGATGCCGCGAGAAGGTATCCCGGAAAACCTATATTCGTTTTCCAGCACATTCCGCCCTATGCCACAGTGCAGGGAACCAATCCGTATGACGGCGGGTGGGGGTCTAAGAAAGTTTACGACGTACTTAAAAATTATCCCCAGGTATTTGATTTCAGCGGACACACACATTTTTCGTCGCGCTGCCCGCTGACTTTTCACCAGGACAAATTCACGAGCCTCAACGACGGAGGAAATCTTGACTGCTACGTACAGAAGGGCATCGATATCGACGGTGAGCGTCCCGCGGGCACATCTACGCTTGCCGAGGGCATGATTGTTACGGTTGAGGACGAGAATAATTTTTCCGTTCGCCGAATCGACGGCGCGCGCAACGAAGAAATTGGCGAGCCTCTCGAATTTCCGGCGCCCTATGACGGCTCGAATTTTACCTATGCCGCCTACCGTGGTTCCAAACCGGCATTTGAAAGCGGAAACACCCAAGTTCTTACGGAGCAGCTCCAACTTACGCAGCGCAGGGTTACTTTTCCGCAAGCCGTGATAGCCGAAGATGATGCCAATAACGTAGTTTTTTATTACCGTGTGGACATTGTGGACGCTGATGACAATGTTGTGGCGACGGCCAACCGTTGTTCGAGGTTTTATCTCGGGAGTGATATGCCCGAGAGCCTGAATGTGATTGTCGACAACATTAACGGGAATGGCAAGATGCGTGCGCGTGTTACGGCAATCGACCCTTATGGAAACGAGAGCGAATATATTGAGAGCGACGAGTTTGAACAGGGAGAATACCAGCCGGCGGAGGGAACTGTTGTGCCTAAGGCGGATTTGTTTGAACTCAAAGTGGACGACCAGGGTGTTGGCTCGGACGAATCGCCTCTGTTGAACAAGGTAATTACTTCGGAAAATGTGCCCGTGCCTTTCTACGATTCCGATTACAAACTGCCGGGCGCAAAATTCATCGGCAACATCTCGCAATTCTACGAGACGGATTTTTCCGACAACGAGGAAATAAAAACCGCGCTTACAAGCAGTTTTACTATGGAGAGCTTCTTCTATTGTTCTGAGACTAATGTCAGCGAGCAGAGTCCCATGAGCACACAGCAGGGTGGCGGTGCAGGATTTTGGATAACGCGTGGCGGAGTGCTGCATATGTACGGCGGTCATGGCGACGGGCTTTGGTATGATTTGAGATTCACCAAAAATTTGCAGGCGGGCAGATATTATCATGCCGTTGCCACATACGACGGGGCTAAGCTCAAACTTTACATTGACGGATACCCTGCCGGGGAAGTCGATACCCCCGAGCCGCTGAATCTTCCGCAAGAAGGTTCGCGCTATCTCGTAGCTGGGGGTGATGTTTCCCAGAATCCGCTCAATATATGTGATGCCCCGTTTAACGGATATCTGATGGTGGCACGTTTGTATTCGCGTCCAATTTCGCGCGACGAGGTTTTCGTACTTTACAAAGACGTTGTAAAGGATTACCAATCGCAGACAGAAGATTCCACAATAGCCGAAACTGCGCCGGTGGCCGATTTGTTCAACATAGAGTTTGGCGAAAACGGCACGGCGACCGATGTTTCAGAACAGAGCATCGCTGTGAGAGTGGGCAATACTGCTCCCGAAACTTACTACAACGAAACTTACAAACGCTGGGCGGCAAAATTCCCGGGCAACGACAATAAATGCTATTTCGCCGTGCCTTATGAAAACAACACCAAGATACTTGATGCGATGCAGGCCGATTTCACGCTCGAAGCCCTCTGCATGGTGAACAATGAAAACCTGTCGTCGCTTCCCGCAGTGCTCAGCTCGCAGCAAAACGGCGGCGTGGGAATCGAACCGGGTGAGGTTGTTCAGGGTTGGGGATTCTTCAGCGGAAGTTATGCCACGGCTTACGCATACGATTATCCCGTGAAAAAGGATACCTACTACCATATCGCTCTCGTGGTACAGACTGTAGATGTAGATGCACCCGTTATGAGCATTTATGTTGACGGCAAATTTGGCGGCAAAACGCAGCTTGCGGGTGCGATTTCGCTTCCGCAGGGCAACGCCAAGTATTTCTGTATAGGCGGCGACGCAAGCTCTTCCGGCGATGTGGCTGAGTATTTGCTCAAAGGTGAGGTGGTGTTGGCACGAATGTACGGCCGCGCGCTCACGCTGCCCGAAATCAAGCGTCTGTTCGTGGATTTGAAGAATTGATTTGCGCTTGAGTTTCAATTGAAATCCCGCTGCGAAACAACGTGGCGGGATTTTTGTTGCTACCTATGGGATAATTCTCTGTGTATAAGCTATTAAAAAGAATAAAGAAGAATTGTTTTCTCCGTGAGACGCCTTGCCCGAAAAATGGTATCTGAAATGTTAAAAACTCCGGGCCATGAAATTTAAATTAGATGCGTCGGAATTTAAATTAGATGCCTTGGAATTTTTACGAGATGCCGTGTAGTTTTTTCGGCATGCGGCAAGGCCAAATTTCCGTACGGCGGTGGGCGGAAAAAAGAGGGTGGGGCATACGGTGGGCGGTATTAAAAAATGTGCACTCGGCTGTATATTTGAGGCAAAAACACTACTTTTGTAAATTGTGGGCAGTGTGGCAAAATACTTCCCCTTCAGAAGAATGAAAGTAGTAATCGACGACAAAATTCCTTATATCCAAGGCAAGCCCGAAGCCCTTGGCTTTGAGACTGTATACCTTCCCGGGGCGCAGATATCGGCGGCCGACGTGAAAGATGCCGATGCGCTCATCGTGAGAACGCGCACCCGCTGCAACGCCGCGCTTCTCGCCGGCAGCAAGGTGAGACTCGTTGTAACGGCAACCATAGGTTTCGACCATATCGACGTGGACTTCCTGCGCAGCGCGGGAATAGAGTGGACCAATTGCCCCGGCTGCAATGCGGCATCGGTGGGGCAGTATTTCACCTCCGCAATGATTGTGCTCGCAAGGCAGGGCATTATCTCTCCCGACCGTTGCACGGTGGGAATAGTGGGCGTGGGACATGTGGGAACGGAAATCGTGAAGGCTTGCAGGCAACTCGGCTGCCGCATGTTGCTCAACGACCCGCCGCGCGCCGACATGGGCGAAACGGGATTTGTCGGCCTTGAAGAAATTCGGCACAACTGCGACGTGATAACCTTTCACGTTCCGCTCACAACCCTTGGCGCTCACCCCACATACCATCTGGCCGGGGCGAAATTCTTTGCCTCGCTCGCCAAAAAGCCCGTGGTGATGAATGCAAGCCGGGGCGGCGTGGCCGACAACGATGCCTGGCTGCAGTCGGTGCTTGACGGAACAACGCGGGCGGCTGTGGTGGACACGTGGGAGCATGAGCCGCAAATCAACTTGCAGCTGCTGCGCGCGGCAACCATTGCCACACCTCACATAGCAGGTTATTCTGCCGACGGAAAGGCCAACGCCACGCGAATGTCGCTCACAGCCTTGTGCAGATACTTTGGCATCAAACCGGAATTCGCAGTAAATCCGCCCCATCTGCCCGAAAATATGAAACCCGCGGGAGATGCCTACGACCAAATGCTGCAACTCTACAACCCGCTCAACGATACGGCGGCGCTCAAGGCCGAACCGCAGAAATTCGAATGGCTTCGCGGAAACTATCCGCTGAGACGGGAAAAATGGGACTGATCAAGAAAAAACAAAAACAATGCATATTATGAGAAAAATCCTTTCAGCCTTTGCCGCAGCCCTTGTGCTCGTGGCAATGACCGCCTGCAACGGAGATTCCGAGCAGCAAAAAGAGGCACAAGTCAATGCCGCAGTGCTGGCAAACCTTGGCGATTTGATGCAGGGCGACTACAACGACGTGATAAGCCGCATAGCAAACAGCAATCGCTATTCCCGCGACGATATATTCGGCAATAATCACGAATTCACCTCAGCCGAACGCGCGCTCAACTATATCGCGTCGGTCAACAGCGCAACGTTTTTCGTTATGGACAGTCTGCAACTCAACATCGAGGCAACTGCCGTGGCCAATCCCGACAATCAAATGCTCGACAAGCTCAACAAACTTTCCAAGAAGTACATAGAAGTTTGCAAACACCCCGCCGATTCTCCAAAACAACTCATCGAAACTTGCAAAAGTATAAGCGAAGCAATAAAGAAAACCGTCAAAAGCATGGCGAAAACCGATGAAGAAACTATAAGCAAGCAGACAGCATTGGCAGGAAACGTGATAATGCAAAAGGAAATGCTAGCAGCTCAAAAGGCAACCGAGGCAAACAGCGCGGCAGCAGAGAGAAACCGCGTGGAAGGCGAGGAATTTTTAAAGAAAAACGCAAAACAGCCAAACGTCAAGGTACTTGCCGACGGTTTGCAGTACAAGGTGATTAAAAACGGTGCGGGGATATCGCCCAACAATGCGTCGACGGTTGTCGTGGAATACGAGGGAAAATTCATAGACGGCACGGTGTTCGACAGTACTGCGAAGAACAACAAAGGAAAACCCGTGAGCCTTTCCGTTTCATCGGTTATGCGCGGTTGGAGTGAGGCTCTGCAAATGATGAAAAAGGGTTCAGAATGGGAAATATACGTTCCCTACGAACTTGGATACGGCGAACAGGGCGAAGGCAACGTACCTCCTTTTTCCGTGCTGGTATTCAAGTTGAAACTTGTCGATGTGAAATAAGAGGATATCCCCGATGGTTCATACAATATATAATGTAGCCGCAAATGCAAGGCACGTAGTTAAGAATGCAAGGCACGTGGTTTTGGCGGCAATGCTTCTCGTTTTTGCGATTCCCGTTGGCGTGTCGGCTCAGATGCTTGATCCGGTGAAATTCTCGGTTTCCACGCAAAAATTGTCGCCCACTGAAATCGAAATAACCTTTACCGGGAAAATCGAGAGCGGTTGGCATGTGTATTCCGTCAATGTTCCGGCCGACGGCCCCACACCTGCGACGTTCACTCTCGAAGGTGCGAAAAACGTGGAGCGACTTGGCGGCTTGCAGGCGGGAAGCGGTGCGGTCAAGAAGAAAGATGAAGTGTTCGGCATGGAACTTGAATTTTTCGAGAAGGCATGCCGTTTCACCCAGCGCCTTAGGATTACGGGCAAGACCTATTCCGCGAAAGGCTATATGGAATATGGTGCGTGCAGCAACGTGAGTTGTATGCCTCCCACGCAGGTTGAATTCTCCGTGAAGGGGAATGACGGCCCCGACGACGCACCTGCTGAAAAGGAAACGGCAAAGGCTACGCCCGCTCCCGCAGACAGTGCAGCCGGCAAGGCAATTGTTTCCGACACCGCCCAATCTGTTGCTGCCGTTGTGGCTTCTCCGTCGGACAGCGCGGCACTTTGGGCACCCCAAACCGAGACGTTGAACGCGCAGAACGGCACGTCGAACGATGCCGGACGCTCGTTGCTGATGATATTCCTGTTGGGATTTTTAGGAGGTCTGGTTGCGTTGCTCACTCCCTGCGTTTGGCCGATAATTCCAATGACTGTTAGCTTTTTTCTTCACCGCCAAAGCGAGCGCAGAAAGGCTGTGGGCGATGCCATACTCTATGGTGTGGCGATTATAGTGATTTACGTTTGCCTGGGATTGGTTGTTACGTCGATTTGGGGCGCAAACCAATTGAACGCCCTCTCGACTAATGCGATTTTCAACATATTCTTTTTCCTTCTCCTTGTGGTGTTTGCTGCAAGTTTCCTCGGCGGGTTTGAAATCACTCTGCCGGCGTCGTGGGGAAATAAGGTTAATTCCAAAAGCCGGGCCACTTCGGGCGTAGTGAGTATATTTCTCATGGCGCTCACATTGGCTATCGTTTCGTTTTCATGCACCGGACCTGTGATAGGATTCCTTTTGGTGGAAGTTTCGTCAACCGGAAAAATCCTTGCTCCCGCCATGGGAATGTTGGGATTTGCCATTGCGCTTGCGTTGCCGTTTGCATTTTTCGCCTTGTTCCCCACTGTGATGAAAAAGATGCCCAAGAGCGGCGGCTGGATGAATACAGTGAAAGTTACGTTGGGTTTCATTGAACTGGCATTTGCCTTGAAATTTCTGTCGGTGGCTGATTTGGCTTACGGCTGGCACATTCTCGACCGCGAAACGTTTCTCGCGCTGTGGATAGCGATTTTTGCAGTTGCGGCGCTTTATCTCTTGGGAATGATAAGCATTCACGGCGATAAGGGAAAGGACATTTCTGTGCCGAGGTTGTTTCTCGGTCTTGCTTCATTGGCTTTCGCCGTGTATATGATACCCGGACTTTGGGGCGCGCCGCTTAAAGCCGTGAGCGCGTTCGCACCTCCGATGTACACTCAGGATTTCCGGCTGGGCGATAGCGAAGTAAATGCAATGTATACCGATTACGAGGAGGGCATGAAGGCTTCCGAGGCTACCGGCAAGCCTGTTTTGCTCGATTTCACGGGTTATGGTTGCGTTAACTGCCGCAAAATGGAGGCTTCGGTATGGACAGATCCAAGCGTGAGCCGCATGTTGAAAGAAAAATTCATACTTGTGTCGCTTTACACAGACGACAAGACGCCTCTGCCGCAGAACATAGAGGTAACGATAAACGGCAAGGGCAAAACGCTGCGCACTGTGGGCGACAAGTGGAGCTACTTGCAGCAGGTGAAGTTTGGCGCAAACGCACAGCCGTTCTATGTGGCGGTAAATTCAAAGGGAGTACCGCTTGCTGGGTCGTATGCATTTGACGAGAATCCCGGGAATTTTGAAAAATATCTCAGCAAAGCTCTTGCGGCAAAGTAGTTTCGGGAAAAACAGATGCAGCCCCGTACGGATTGCAGGGCTGTTGTAGCGAAACACTTGGTAAATAGATAGAAACAATAGGGACATGGCGCAGGCTGTGTCCCTGTTTTTATGGTCGTGTGGCGCCTTTTGCAAAGAGGCTTCGAGACCCCGTTTTTACGTCGAGGCATCTCGTAAAAACTCCGGGCCACCAAATTTAAATTAGATGCGGCGGAATTTAAATTCCGGGCCATCTAGTATTTTACGATGTCAGACCTTGTAAAATACGATGTCTGATATCTTTTAAACAATGTCGGACATAATTCAAATAATGTCTGACATCAGAAAAACGAAATGCCGTGTAAATTTGGGCAAGTGGTATGCTGTTGGTATATAACGCATTGTAGGCGTTGCGAAAAATCCTTGCAAAAACAACGCGGAGGCACGTAATTATGTTTTTTGATTGCTTTTAATATAAAACAACCTTTCAGATTTCTACAAAAGGAATAATATAGCTACTTTTGCCGTTAATTATATATATTGCTAATATTAGTAGAGTACTTCATATGAGAAAGATAATCGCGTTTGTTGCGGCGCTTGTCTTTGGGACGGCGTTTTTTGCAAGTTGCAGCGACGATAATAAATCCTCCGAGGCAAGCAGCGATTGCGCCATAAATTCAGTGGTGATGGGTACGCTCAATAGAGTTTACACCACCTATCTGAACGGAAAGGATACAAGCTATAATGTAACGGTAACGGGCAGCCTTTATCCGTTGCACATAGATCAGTTGAGAGGCATGGTGTTCAATAGCGATTCCCTGCCCCAAGGCACCGACATCACCAAGGTTGCTCTCACCACTTTCAGCGCCGACGGCGTTGTGGGCTATCGTCTTGAAAGCGGCAAGGACACCCTTTTCTCCACCAGCGATTCGATAGATTTCACCAACCCGCGCCTTTTCACCATTTACTCGGCCGACGGCTCGGGCAAACGCTCCTATACTATTAACATAGTGGTTCATAATTCCGACCCCGAAGCCTTTTCGTGGGCGCAGGCTGCACCGGTGAACGCCGACGTAGCAGCGCTTGAAGAAATGCGCATACTTGCCAACGACGGCACATTGTATCTTTGGGGAAAGAAGGGCGGAAAAACCGTGGTGCTCACCCGTTCGGCCGAAGGCAAGGCCGATTGGACCGCAAACGAGGTCTCGGGCGTGGAAAACCTGGAAAGCAAAAGCGTGAACCTGTTTGACGGAAAATTCGTGGCCATAGCCGACGGCGGATTTGCTACCTCAACCGACGGAAAAGCGTGGACAATACAAAAATCCGCGATAACGCCCGACAGAATTCTGGCCGTGAGCGACCGAGATGTGTATGTGGTGGCAGAAAACAAGGTGTACAGTTCCTCCGACGGCACAAACTGGAAAGAAGAAGCCATTGACGACGACGCAAGCACCCTGCCGGCAGAATTTGTAAGCTCCGCAGTAATTCCGGCAGCCAACAACGCGCAGATTGAAAACATTATAAGTCTGGGCTATACCGATGGAAAAGACGAAGTGTGGAAGAAGATAGAAGATACAGTCTATCCCGAAGAAGATTCGTGGTATCATTACCTATATAATGAGGACACCCCGCGCACATTGCCCTATCTCAAAGGTTTCAACCTTGTGAAATACGACGGCAACCTGCTTGCCGTGGGTGTGGCAAACGATACAGTTCGCATGTACTCCAGCACAGATATGGCGAGAACCTGGAATCATGTAACAATCAAGACCACCTTGCCCGCAAACATAGGCACTCCGGCCGAAGTAGGTGCGGCATCAGACAAAGACAATAACATATGGCTCGTATGCAGCGGTACGGGAGTGCTATGGAAAGGCTACCTCAACCGCCTGAAAGCCATAGAAAACAAATAACAACAAGATGAAAAAAGCGGTTATCCTGCTCGCTTTCGCCATACTCGGCTTTAATGTTGCCGGGGCGCAGGACGATGTGGATTATCGCTATGAAATAGGTGCAGCATTGGGCGGCAGTTTCTATCGAGGACAGCTCAACCATAAATTCTTCGGGCAAACCGGAGTGGCGGGAGGCGCTCTAATACGTTGGAACATCAATCCCTATATGGCTGTAAAGGCTATGCTCGACTACGCCTCGGTGAAAGGTTCTACCGACAACGTAAATGATTTCTATCCCGATGACCCTGCAAGCCAGCAGGCCTCGGGGGAGAAAAAAAACTACAAGCTCAATGACGGCGTTGTGGACTTCAGCGCAACCTATGAGTACAACTTCTGGCCGTTCGGACTGCACCACGGATATCAGGGAAGGCAAAGAATCACCCCGTTCCTGCAACTGGGAATTGGCGCGTGCTACGGAATGGCGGGCAAAGCCTTTACATTCCAGATTCCAATAGGCGTGGGCGTGAAATACAAGCTCAAGCCGCGTGTGAACCTCGGCTTCGATTGGCTTTACCACTTCTCGCTAAGCGACAAACTCGATGGCTTTGAAAATCCCTACGGCGTAAAATCTACAGGGTTTCAGAACAAAGACAGCTACTGCACTGCCATGTTCTACATAAGCTACGACTTCTCGCCCAAATGCCCGCAGTGTAACAAAAACGACTGACAGTCTTAAAACGATATACAATATATATAATAAGATATGAGTGCTCCGCAACTTGACATGCAACGTATTCCCCGTCATATAGCAATAATAATGGACGGCAACGGACGCTGGGCAGTGCAGCGCGGTCTGCCGCGCACCGCCGGGCACAAGGAAGGCGTGGAAACCGTGAAGCGCATAACCGAAGAGGCTGTGAGATTGGGCGTGGAGTATCTTACGCTCTATACTTTCTCGACCGAAAACTGGAACCGACCCTCCGACGAAGTGGCAGCTCTGATGTCGCTCGTACTAACTTCGCTGCAAGAAGAACTGTTTATGCGAAACAATGTTAGGTTCCGCGTTATCGGCGATACGAGAAAGCTTCCCGGAGAAGTTCAGAAGAAGCTTGCGCAATGCGAACGGGACACCATCGGAAATACAAAGATGACGCTCGTTGTGGCATTGAGTTATTCTGCAAGATGGGAGATTACCACAGCCGCGAGAAACATTGCCGCCGATGTGGAACACGGCATCGTGAAGCCGGCACAGGTTGACGAGGAAATGTTCTCCAAATATCTTTCCACCACATTCATGCCTGATCCGGAACTTCTCATACGTACGGGCGGCGAACTGCGGCTGAGCAATTATCTTCTCTGGCAGTGCGCGTATTCCGAACTGTATTTCTGCGATACCTATTGGCCCGATTTCGGCGAAGAGGAACTGCAACTCGCCATAGCCGATTACCAACACCGCCAAAGACGGTTCGGAAAAACCGGAGAGCAGATGCAGGAGGAAAAACAATCAACGGAAACTGAAAAATAACAAAAAGAGCCTGCGCAATATGGCAACATCTGACGCCGGCAACCACTACATAAATGATGAAACAGACAATTAGAATAGCTTTGCTGACTGTCGCCGCTTTCGCAACGGCAACCATATGCAGTGCCTCCCTTGTGGGCGACAGCGTAATCGTGAAGCCGGATATAGTTTACTCCACAAAACAGCAGAACTATCTTTTGGGAGGTTTTGTGGTTGATGGCGTAACAAATTATGACCAGGAATTACTGCGCAATATCGCCGAACTCACGGAGGGACAGGCTATCACCGTTCCGGGAGCAGATATCACAAATGTTTTGCAGCGTTATTGGAAACAGAAAATCTTTAGCGACGTTTCGATATCGGCCGACAGCATCGTGGGAAACAAGATATTCCTGCATATAACGCTCACGGCACGCCCGAAAATCTCTACCATAAATTATCATGGCGTTAAGAAATCGCAGAGAGAAGACATCGAGCAAAGATTGGGCCTTAAAGCCGGAAGCCAAATCTCTCCCGATATAATCGACCGCGCTAAAATCATAATAAAACGCTATTTCGAGGAAAAAGGATACCAGAACGCCAATGTGGAAATAGTTCAGCAAGACGACGTGTCGGCTGCCAACCAGGCAATACTTGATATCAACATCGACAGAAACGAGAAAATCAAGGTAAAACACATTTACTTTACCGGAGTAGAGAAGGGAAGCGTTAAGAAACTTAAGAAAGCGATGAAGAAAACCCACGAGGTAAACAAACTCGCAACGATGTTTCGTTCCAAAAAGTTTCTCCCCGAAGAATACAAGAAAGACAAAGGTTTCGTGATTGACAAATACAACGAATGGGGCTATCGCGATGCTATAATTAAAAGCGACAGCGTTGTTCCGTTTGATGAAAAGCACGTAGATGTTTATATAAACCTTGAAGAAGGGCAGAAGTATTATCTGAGAAACGTGAACTGGGTGGGAAATACCGTTTATAGCTCAGAATCTCTTGCCCGCGCCTTGAAAATGAAAAACGGCGACGTATATAATCAGACTCTTCTGAAGAAACGTCTCAATGAAGACGAAGATGCTATTGGCAACCAGTACTACAATAATGGTTATGTCTTTTACAATCTCAATCCCGTGGAGACTAATATCGACGGCGACTCGATTGATCTTGAGATGAGGATTTATGAGGGCCAGCCCGCGACGCTCAATCACATTAGAATCCTTGGCAATAAACGCGTGTACGAAAATGTGGTGCGCCGTGAGCTTCGCACAAAACCCGGCGACCTTTTCAGTAAAGAGGCCGTGATGCGTTCGTTGCGCGACCTGGCTTCGCTTAATTTCTTTGACCCTGAAAAACTCGAGCCGGACATTAAACCTGACCAGGAGAGCGGAACTGTGGATATCAACTACAGTCTTGTTCCGAAGCCCAGCGATCAGGTGCAAATCTCTTTCGGTTGGGGACCGACGGGTATCGTAGGAACTGTGGGCTTGAAGTTCACTAATTTCTCCATGCAGAACCTTTTTAACAGCAAGAACCGCCGCGCTTTGTTCCCGCAGGGAGACGGACAGCAACTCTCGCTATCTGCGCAAACCAACGGTACATATTATCAAAACTATTCTTTGAATTTTCTCGACCCGTGGTTTGGTGGAAAACGTCCGAACTCTCTTTCGCTTTCGGCCTTCTTCTCCAAACAGACCGACGTGAACAGCAATTACTACAACAGTTCTTATTGGAACAACTACCAGAGTTATCTTTACGGCTACGGCACATCGGGCGGATACTACAACAACTACAATTATTACGACCCCGACAAATACGTAAAAATATATGGCGTTTCGCTCGGCTGGGGTAAGCGTTTGCGTTGGCCCGACGATTATTTTTCGCTCATGGCTGAGGCTACGTTCCAAAGATATGACTTGAAATCGTGGCAATACTTTATTATAACCGACGGTAACTGCAACAATTTCAATGTGAGTCTCACTCTTTCGCGAAACTCTACCGACAATCCCATTTATCCACGCAAGGGATCTGATTTTATGCTTGCCGTGTCGGCCACTCCGCCTTATTCCATGTGGGACGGCAAGGACTACAAGTCGCTTGCGCGCGATTACCGTGCTTCTTCGTACAATCGCGAGATGCAGGAGAAGTACCGTTGGGTGGAATATCACAAATGGAAATTCAAACTCCGCACATATACGGCGCTTACTGGCAAGAATAAATGCCCGGTGCTCATGACACGTACGGAATTCGGCATACTTGGCCATTACAACAAGTACAAGAAATCGCCGTTCGAGACATTCTATATGGGTGGCGACGGTATGTCGGGATATTCGTCGGGATATGCTACCGAGACCATCGGACTTCGCGGTTACGAAAACGGTTGCCTCACGCCTTACGGCGCAGAGGGTTATGCCTACAGCCGTCTTTCGCTCGAGCTTCGCTATCCTCTGATGCTCAAAGGGCAGACAAATATATACGCCCTTGCGTTTGCCGAGGGTGGTAATGCCTGGAATGATGTCAAGAAGTTCAATCCTTTCGACATGAAGCGTTCGGCCGGTGCCGGTGTGCGCATCTATCTGCCTATGGTGGGACTTATGGGTCTCGACTGGGCGTATGGTTTCGACAAGGTGTTCAGCTCGAGCAAAAACGGAGGCTCGCACATTCACTTCATAATCGGCCAGGAATTCTAAGGGCTTGAAAAACGGAGCGACGAGTGCCCGGAAACGGAAATATGTCTCAACAAACATTTCAGAAACAGAAATACATAATCACAAAACCAATCAGATATGAAAACATTACGTAGCTTCATCATCGCGCTGGCGGCAACGCTCGGTTGCTTCGCCTCGGCGCAGGCACAGAAGTATGCCCTTGTGGATATGGAATACATTCTAAAAAATATCCCGGCCTATGAGCGTGCCAACGAACAGTTGAACCAACAGTCGAAGAAATGGCAGGCTGAGGTTGAGGCCGTACAAAATCAGGCCCAGACGCTATACAAAAACTACCAGAACGAGGCAGTTTTCCTCTCGGCCGACCAAAAGAAACAACGGGAGCAGGATATCGTTGACAAGGAAAAGGAGGCAGCCGAACTGAAACGCAAATATTTTGCACCCGAAGGCGAACTTTTCAAAAAACGCGAGAGTCTTGTGCAACCCATACAGGACGAAGTTTACAACGCAATCAAGGAAATTGCGCAAAACAAGGGCTTCCAGCTTATTCTCGACCGGGCTTCAGATGCCGGCATCATATTTGCGTCGCCCAAAATCGACATTTCAAACGAAGTGCTCTCAAAATTAGGCTATTCCAATTAAAAACATTAATTTTGCAGACCATATAAATAAGAATATTAATAGAAAACAAACATATTAAGATGAAAAAGGTAATCCTTACGGCTCTTCTGTTTTTACCGTTGAGCCTCTTCGCACAGAAGTTCGGCCATTTCGACTCTTCGGAAATTGTGAAAGCAATGCCCGAATACGCTAAGTCGCAGACTGAAATCCAAAATCTTTCGAAGCAGTTTGAAGATGAAATCAAACGTATGCAGGACGAACTCACCAAGAAAAGTCAAGAATACGACCGTCAGCACGATTCACTTCCCGACAACGTAAAGAAACGTCGCGAAGAAGAACTTCAGGCACTCTACCAGCGCATTCAGCAAACTTCGGCCGACGACCGCGATTCCTTGCAGTCGGCTTCGGCAATCAAGATGCGCGACATCACCCAGAAGATTGTTAATGCCGTAAAAGCAGTGGGCGATGAAGGAAAATATGTTTACATCATGGACATCACAGGTGGCATTCCCTATATCAGCAATACGCTCAGCGAAGATGTAACAAAGAAAATCCGCGAAAAACTCGGCTTGAAATAATTCTTGCCACGAAGCATAAAACAAAGGCGTGCCAATAGCGGCGCGCCTTTGTTTTTTACCGAAAAAATTCCAACGCATCTCGTGAAAATTCCGGGCCATGAAATTTAAATTAGATGCGGCGGAATTTAAATTTGGTCTGACCTC
>CAVFYC010000051.1:0-16297 GCA_963626585.1 Christensenellaceae bacterium Phil1
CCATGAAATTTAAATTCCGACGCATCTCGTAAAAATTAGATGCGGCGGAGTTTTGGCTATCTCAAACCTTTGATTTTCAATATGGGTTAAAACACCTTTGGCATCTCGATACGAAACACCGTGCCTTTGCCTATTTCGGAATACAGAACGTATATCTTGCCATGATGATACTCCTCGACAATTCGTTTTGCGAGCGAAAGTCCAAGTCCCCAGCCTCTCTTTTTTGTGGTATAGCCCGGCATGAAAACTGTCTTGAAGCTATTTCGGGCAATACCCTTGCCGGTATCGCATATATCTATAAGCACCATTTCCGGCATCTCGCTTACGCGAAAAGACAACATACCTCCCGACGCCATTGCGTCCATTGCGTTTTTTGAAAGGTTCTCTATCACCCATTCAAACAAGGCCGAGTTCATTCTTACATTGATATTGTCGCAAGCATATTCCTTGATAACTTTCACATGGTTTGATGCCCGGCGCGACATGTAGTCAACGGCTCTGTCCAAAGCGGCCATTATGTTTTGCGTTTCAAGTTCTGGAATGGAACCAATCTTTGAAAATCGTTCGGCAATGAGTTGCAGCCGGCGCACATCCTTTTCCATTTCGGGGATAAGCGAACTTTCGGAATACGTTTCCTTGAGTATTTCGGTCCATGCCATAAGCGAAGAAATTGGCGTGCCGAGCTGATGCGCCGTTTCCTTGGACAGTCCTACCCACACCTTGTTTTGTTCGGCGCGTTTGGAACTCATGAGGGCGAATATTGCCACTATTGCAAAAATCAATACCACGCCGAGCTGCACATATGGGTAGACGGCAAGACGGTTGAGCATGAAACTTCGACCATAACAGACTTCAAGATAACCGGAATCCTTTTTGTTTGCCCCATCTTCGGCAGCAGCGTCAATTCTTACCGAATTGCCCGCCTGTTTCCACCTCTCGGCATACGCGGAAAGGACTTTTATTGAATCTTTCTTCTCTGCTTTCGACAATCCAACGTTTCTCGAAATTTCAGGATTGCCTTCCGCATCGAGCACAATCACCGGAATCGTGTTGTTGCCGTTTATCACTTTCAGCACAAGCCCGAGGTCTGTGGTTTCGTCGGCACGGTTGAGCGAGCGCATGGCTTCGGCCCAAACTTCCATGCGTTCGTATTCTTCTTTCTCCATATCCTTGACAAGAAAATGCGAGACTGCGAGCGACGCCATTGCTATAAAAAGCGCCGCAAGCATAAGAGCAATCTTCACTCTCTTAATTCTGTCAAGCCATTGCATATATCTGCTGAAAGAAAGTCATTATTAAAACGAAAACATCGGCTTTCTATTGCTTTTTTCGGCATATTTGCGACACGAATGTGCAATATTTTTGTTTCCGAAAACATTTTGCACATTATTTAGCTGATAATATTTGGAAGCAAACGGTAATTTGCGCATTTTTGCTTGTGAAGATTACAAACATGTTGAACAAATAAAATACAACAGCCATGAAAAAGCTAATGCTCGCCCTATTGGGAATTATGTTTGCCTATTCAAGCGCATCTGCTCTCAGTTTTGAAGAATCGCGCAACCGTGCATGGTATCTCACCGACAAGATGGCGTATGAATTGAACCTTACTCCGGAACAATATGACAAGGCTTACGAAATAAACCTCAACTACTTTTTGAACATAAACTACGCAAGCGACATAGACGGACAGTACTGGCGTTACCGCAATCAGGACCTCAGTTATATTTTGTTTGACTGGCAGTTCAACAGATACGTAGACATTTCGTATTTCTACCGTCCTCTGATTTGGCGCTCGGGAGTTTGTATCATGACCACCTATGATTTTTACGACCGCGGCTTCTTCTATTTCAGCCGCCCCGCAATCTATAGCGTTTATCGCGGCATTAGTTGGAGAGAACGTCCGAGACACAACCCGTACCAACGCATGACATTCAGCGCCAACGGCGGCATGCGCGAACGTTACGGCGAATGGGGACACGGATATTACTACCGAAACGGCGAACGTTTCGATGCGCCAAAATACAACGGCGAACATTACGGACGGAGATACGACCGAAGAAATCCGGGGCCTGACTTCGACAAAGGCATGACGTATGACCACAGAAACGAAGGCCATAACAACGGGCGCGAATTCGGACGAAATGACAAGAATCCCCAAGCCGGCAATTCCAACAGGAACAACGGTAAAGTTTATGGCAGTGGCAATAATTATAGGGACAAGAATGAAAATTCCGGCAACGCAGGCTATAAATTTGAGAACGACAATAGAAACAACGGGAACAATCCGCAGCAAAACCGTATCCAAACTCCCGACAACAACAACGGCAACAATTCGAACAGCGGCATGAAATATGTTTCCACCGACAACAACCGTTCGAATTTGAACAGCAGCAGGAATTTCAGCATCGGGAACCGTAACAACAGCAACATAGGAAGTACAAGCAGCAATGTAGGCAGCGCAAATTCCAACCGCAGCTATACTCCCGGCGGCAGAACTGGAGCGACTCGCACCAATGTGAGCGGAAGCGGCAACAACAATCGTTCGTTTTCGCAAAGGATACAAAGCACTTCAAACGCGTCCCGAAGCGTACAAAGTCCCTCACCGGCAACACGCAATACGTCGTCAACAGTTCAAAGTGCCCCAAGCAACCGAAGCAATACCGGCTCAACGGGAAACAATAGCATACGCACGCGTTCGTTCGGGAAAAGATAACGCTGATATCAGTTACCACGGCAAAGCCAAGCGAGGCCGTTAGAAAGCCAAGGGAGACCGCATTGCTTGTAATTCAGAATAAAATGTTATTTTTGCACTGAAAATAAGTAACAAACAACATTATTCCGAAATGAAAGCATACGTTTTTCCCGGTCAGGGAGCCCAATTCGTAGGAATGGGCAAAGATTTATACGACAACAATCCTAAGGCAAAGGCTCTGTTTGATGAGGCAGACGAAATACTTGGCTACAAAATCACCGACATTATGTTTGCCGGCACAGACGAAGAACTGAAGCAAACCAAGGTAACTCAGCCCGCCGTATTCATACATTCTGTGATTAGCGCCGTTTGCAGTGCAGACGATTTCAAGCCTACGATTACCGCCGGCCATTCTCTCGGAGAATTCTCGGCCTTGGTAGCAGCACAGGCTCTGACATTCGCCGACGGATTAAAGCTCGTTTACGCCCGTGCTATGGCAATGCAAAAAGCATGTGAGCAAGCCCCGTCTACAATGGCAGCTATCATCGGTGTTCCCGACGAGAACGTTGAAAGCATCTGCAAGGAAGTTTCTACCGACGGCAATGTTGTTGTTCCGGCAAACTACAATTGCCCGGGCCAGTTGGTTATCAGCGGAAACATCGACGCAGTAAATGCCGCTTGCGAGAAACTTAAAGCAGCCGGTGCCAAACGTGCGCTTGTTCTCAAGGTAAGTGGTGCGTTCCATTCGCCGCTTATGGAATCCGCCCGCGCAGAGTTGGCTTCCGCTATCGAAAACACGAAATTCTCCAAGCCCGTGTGTCCGGTTTATCAGAACTATGATGCGAAAGCACACGAAGATCCCGAAGAAATCAAGCAGAATCTTATTGCGCAGCTCACTTCTCCCGTGCGTTGGACCGAAGAAGTTAACAACATGGTGGCTGCCGGTGCAACCGAGTTCATAGAATGTGGGCCGGGCAAGGCTTTGCAAGGCATGATAGGGCGCATTTGCAAAGGCAACGACAATGTTAGCGCACACAGTTTGGATTGAAATAACAATGAGATAAGACGAGAGCCGTTCCGCAGCCAATGTGAAACGGCTCTTTTTGATAAATCACACGCACAGATGGCTGAAAAAATCGTAATATATCAGGTGTTGCCACGATTGTTCGGCAACAAAACCAAACGTCTTGTGAGAAACGGAACAAAGCAACAGAACGGTTGCGGAAAATTCTCGGCTTTCACACTTAAACGACTGGAGGAAATCAAAAATCTCGGCGCTACCCACATTTGGTTCACCGGTATTCTTGAACACGCCACGCAGAGCGATTACAGCAAATACGGTATTGCAAAAGACAGCGCGCTTTTGGTGAAAGGCATTGCCGGTTCTCCTTATGCCATAAAGGACTACTACGATGTTGATCCCGACCTTGCCGAAAAAATCGACTGCCGCATGAAAGAATTTGAGCGGTTGATTGTGCGCACCCACCGCTGCGGTCTGAAAGCCATCATTGATTTTGTGCCCAACCACGTGGCCCGTCAATACCATAGCGACTGTGCGCCGGAGGGCGTGGGTGATTTTGGAGAAAACGACGACAGCACAAAATGTTTCTCGCCGCAAAACAATTTCTACTACATAGAAAATCAGGCTTTCGTGAGTCCTGTTAGCAATGATAGTGCAGATAAATACGACGAATTCCCTGCAAAAGCAACGGGCAACGACTGTTTTCGCGCCAATCCCGGCAACTTTGACTGGTATGATACCGCGAAACTAAACTATGGTGTGGACTATTTGGGCGGCGGAGCCAAGAATTTCTCCCCCACTCCCGACACCTGGACGCGAATGTATGATATTCTGAAATTTTGGTGCGCAAAAGGTGTTGACGCATTCCGTTGCGATATGAGCGAAATGGTACCCGTGGAATTCTGGCATTGGGTAATCGCAAAAATAAAGGCTGATTTCCCCCAAACCATATTCATTGCCGAGATTTACAACCCCGCCTTGTATGATTCTTATGTGAGCTATGGCGGATTCGACTACCTATACGACAAAATGGGGCTGTATGACAAACTGCGCAATGTGGTTACGGGATACAATCCGGCAAACGAAATAACGTATACATGGCAGAGCCTGGGAAACTTGCAGCCACATATGCTCAATTTCATTGAGAACCACGACGAACAGAGAGTGGCGTCGGATTTCTTTGCCGGCAAAGCCGAGAAAGGAAAAGCGGCAATGATTGTAGCGGCACTGATGAACGTAAACCCGGTGATGGTTTATTCCGGCCAGGAATACGGCGAGCGAGGAATGGATGCCGAAGGATATAGCGGTGTGGACGGACGCACATCGATTTACGACTATTGGTCTCCCGAAAAGATGCACAAGGCTCTGTTTGCCCCCGAATCTCTGACGCCCGAAGACATAGCCCTGAAAAATTTCTACGCCACACTTCTCGGCAAAGTGTGCAAGAACCAGGCTATTGCCAACGGAAAGTTTTTCGACCTCACATATTGCAACCAGGACAACTATTCAAAATATCCCTCCGACAAGTTGTATTCGTTCCTGCGCAAGGCCGGCAAGGAAACATTGCTCGTTGTGGCAAATTTCAGCGGCAGCAAAATAAAAGCCTACGTTAACATTCCGATGCACGCATTTGAATATATGGAAATAAAAACGGGCATCTATAATTGCACCGACCTTCTGGCCGACGGCAAGCCCCAAACCGTCAAGGAAAACCTTGCTCCGGAATGCCCTTTGTGCGTCGAAATTCCGGCTTTTTCAGGCGTAGTTTTACGCTTCTCTAAATGAAGCTTTTACGAGGTCAGACATAATTTAAATTAGATGCCTTGGAATTTAAACGATGTCAGACATCGTTTTTCTGATATCAGACATCGTGATTTTGCGGCCCTATACCCGATGTTTCTAAGCGGAAAATTTTAGATTTTTTCGATGCGTTGATGTAACAAAAACCGTTGCCCTGCGTATAAGGGGTAAAAGAACGAACAAATTATAAAACATCATGAACACGAACATTCTTATCAGAGCCTTATTGGGCTTGACATTATGCGCAAACACAAGTTGCGCTAACTCCAAAACCGCAAATACCCACGATTTTGACGAAGACCTTGCCGACGGCATCGTAAACACTGTTGACAAATCGCTTAAATCGTTAGAAACAAACGATGATGAAAAAGGCGAAAGCGTTTCAAAAACATTCAGCCTCAAAGATTTTTCAAAAATCTCAAGTTGCGGCATTGCCAACATCTATTTCACACAAGAAAAAAGCTACAAGGTGAAAGCCGAAGGCACACCCGCTTTGATGGAGCAACTCAAGATAAACAACGACAACGGCACTCTGACTATCGATTACAAAGAACTCAAAGGCCTCCACGAACATGCTTTCATGAACATCTATATAAGTGCGCCCAACTTGACATACGTGGAACTCTCGGGAGCATGCACATTTGAAGCAAAAGAGATAAATTCGTCGGCATTTACCACAGATTTTAGCGGAGCTACCAAATGCAACATCGGATTGCTCAAAGGCAAACAAACGGAATTTGAATTCAGCGGGGCTTCAAAGTTTAACATAAATGTGGAATCAGACGACCTTAGTATCGACAACTCAGGCGCGTCCAACGGCGTACTGAAATTCAAAGGCAACAACATAGACATTGATAATAGCGGAGCCGGCAAATTGAATATAGATGTGAACTGCCGCACACTGAAATCCGACAACAGCGGCGCATCAAATATTACGTTCACCGGCACAGCCGATAAAACAAAAATAGAAAACAGCGGAGTTGCAAAAACCAACACACAAGGTCTGAACAATTTCTAAGACCGTTCTTCTATTCCATGACAGGAGAGGCATTACAACAAGCCATGCAGACAATACGACAGGAACTGCTGGCAACGGCACGCAGATATTTCCCCTCAGACAGCAGGGCGGAAGATATGGTGCAGGATGCCCTTCTCCGACTATGGGAGATAAAAGAAACTCTGCGGGAACCTATCAACGGCATAGCAAACATCCTGGTGAGAAACATCGCCGTAGACACTCTGAGACGCGAGAAACCAACCGTGGATATCGACGGAATGGAAATCGGGACGCCTTCAAATGCAAACGATGTCCATGAACGTTACAACAAGGTGATGACAATAATCGACCAAATGCCGCAAGCGCAGCAAACAATCATACGTCTGAGGCTCATCGACGGCATGGAATACGAAAAAATCTCCAAGCTCACAGGAATAAAAGAGGCTACAATCCGACAAACAATAAGCCGGGGACGAATGGCAATAAGACTTCAATACAAAAAGAACAATGAAAACTGAGGAAATAAAACGACTCGTCGACCGCTTCTTTGACGGCGAAACCACAGTAAAGGAGGAACGGAAACTTTACGCCTATTTCCAAAACGCGGAAATACCCGAAAGTTTGCTGGAATACCGGGAAATGTTTCTGGACATGGCGGCAGTTGACACCGAATTCGTGGCAATGCAGACAAGGAAGCCCAAATTCAAGTTCTTGCCCGTTTGGAGCCGCATAGCAATAGGCACGGCAGCTATGATAGCAATCGTATTTGGCGCGACACTCTTTGTAAACCATATCGAAGAAAACAAATTGGCAAACCTATACGGAGGAAGCTACGTGATAGTGAACGGACAGCGCATCGACGACCTCAGAAAAATAAAAAACACCATAAACGAAACGCTGAGCGACGCCGAAAAACTGGAAAACAAAGTAGCAAACTTGCAAACCATCGACGATGTGGAAAACGAGGTGCTGCAAAATGTGAAAGACCCGCAGCAAAGAAAACTTATGGAGCAAATGCTTAAAGACTGAAACAATGACACGCAAGATAATATTCGTTTTGACCACACTGGTAATACCGCTAATTGCAATGGCGCAAAACAGTGTTGACGAAATGATGGGACAATATTCCACGGTAGGAAGTTCAGAATACTCGTCAATCATTCAGCGCAATTCAAAAACCCACGAAGTGGAAAAAGTGGTGAAGAAACTTGTTGTTGACGGGGTTAATTCAAAAAAGATAATCAACTGTTTCAATAAAGAGGCGAAACAAAACAAAACCACCAACACTTCCCGCTCAGACGATGTGGTAACCACGATTTTCACGGTCAGCAATGCAAAGAGCAACCGCATTTATATGATGAAATACGACGATGAAGGTTACTATCCCGAAGTAAGTGTAACGATTATCGTGAAATTGAAATAAAACGATTCGGCCGCCGGAACAAAGGTCTCCCCTTCTCCGGCGGCTGATTTTTTACTTCGTTGAAATTTGCAGCTTCCTTATTTGGCTTATACCGGATTCTCTTCGGACAGATACTTTTTGAGTGCGCGTTCCACGCCGTTTTTCCACGTGTTTATGCTTTCGCTTTCGAGCGACAACGAACTTACGAGTTTTATAACGTTCTGCAGCGGCATTCTGTAGCGCAACACGCCTGAAATAAGCTTGGCATAGTTCCAATATTCCTTATTGAATTTCTCAGAAAGTCCCTCAACCGTGGTTTTGTATCCGCGCTTGTTTTCAAACTGAAAGTCATATCTTTTTGAACCGTCGGCATTGACCACTTTTATAATCTTTCCTTTTGTTACAGTCTTGGGAAGAAGTATTCCCTCGTCGTCGTCTTGCAAACCGGTAAAGATTTCATAAGGATGCCCGTTGAGAAGCCCCACAAAAGCCACCCATTTGTCTTTGTTGTTCTGGAAGCGAACCACATCGCAAGCCAGCACTTCAGGACGTGTTTCCACCACATTTGCCTGAGCATTGAGCAGATTTCCCTTGAAAAGCGAGAGAGTTTCAAAGATATCCTCTACTGTCAGCGCCGAATTGCTGTTTTGCTGTTTTGTAAAGATTGCATTGGCTGCGTTTAGCAATATTTTTGCTATTCCGTCTATGTTTTCTGTTTCCATAATCATTTTGTAGAATTTGTTTTCACGAAATAGTAATACCACCAATAGGTGTCTCCATATTGCGAGCGCAAGAGGTTTAGTTTCTCTTTGGCATTTTTACGCGAATGGGCTATATCCATGAAATCGTTATAGTTTGTTTCTGTAAGATTGTCCTTAATCGTAACCACAGGTTTGGTTCTAATATGCTGATATAATACTATAGCTTCACGACAATGCTTCGCGCTAAAACTATGTCTGACATTGTTTAAATTCCAAGGCATCTTGTTTAAATTATGTCTGACATCGTTTGAACGAGATGCCTTGTAATTTTCCGCAAACCTATCAATTTGTTTATTAACAAGTTGCGTCGCCAAAAAATAATCCATTATTTGTGGTAGAGAATCCACGAGTTCCTGCTGCGCGGCTATCACATTCAGATACTGGTTGGGCGAAGAATTTTCGCTTGGCATTGCGCCAAGCCATTGGTATATCTTTTCGGGAGGGAATATCATCTTGAGACTGTCGCCGGGCAATGGCAGCAAACTATGCAAGCCGGCAGGAATGGGATATTCAAACAGTTTTTCATTAAGAAGCCCTTGACGCGACAGAGCATAGGCTCTTGCAATGGTGAGCACGTTGCTTGTTTCGAGAGAACCCTTGCCCACTTCCAACGCCTTGGTCATATTGTTTTCATTGAGGTATCTCCCGATTTTCAGTTCGTAATGAAGCACCTTGTTTGTGTTTCCAGAGAATCCCACAAGCAGTATCATCACCGTAAGAAGCCCTATGTTTACGGTCAATACGCTTATTGTTGACACGCCGCGCCTTCTCGGCATTGGTTTGTTTACCCCCACACAGATTACCAGCACTGCCACAAGCAGCAACAGGTAAACAAAAAGTTTAAGAGTAGTATAGCTCCAAGCCAAATCGGTGATTGCTGCAAGAAACAACGCCGACGGCACGTAAGACAACACATACAGAATATCCGGCAACCGGAACACGTTTGACATTATAACCTGCAGCGCAATTGCAACCGCCGTTATAATCACCGTTCCTACCACCCGGTTGTAATGAGTCTGCCCGTCAGAAAGAACATGTTGGGTCATGGCAATCAAATCACACTGCATATAATTAATGTAGCAGAACGTAAACGCCGCAAAGAGCAGCATAAGCAACGCTCTTACAACATTGCGCGTAGAAAAAATGCTTGTTGACTGACGGTAGAACATTGGGGGTTATTTGTTGTGCTTCAATACTACGGCTGTTCTTGCCGGAAGATAAGTTTTAACCCAGCCCTTACCCTGCGAGTGGAGTTCCTTGTCGAAAAGCGTGGCATGTTCCACACTGTCGTCGGCAAAAGCGAACCCGCCATATTCCTTGGCGTCGGTGTTAAGCACCACATTATATCGTCCTTCGGGCACACGGAATCCATAACCTTCGAAACTTTTTACAGGATTGAAGTTGAAGATAAAAAGATATTCCCCGCGCATATACGCAAGCACCTGGTCGGAATCGTCGTGCCAAATCTCAACCACAGGAGTGTCGCGCAAATGTTTATCAGACTTCATCAGTTTGAGCATATCCTTGTCGAAATCGCCGAGATAATGGAAGCAAAGTTCCTTGTTGTCCACCAAATTCCACTGACGTCGGGCATATTTGTAACTCCAGCCGTTACCCTCGCGCGGGAAGTCTATCCATTCTGGGTGTCCAAACTCATTGCCCATAAAATTCAGGTAGCCGCCGTTGAAAGTTGAGATAGTAATCAAACGAATCATCTTGTGCAAAGCAATGCCCCGGTCAACATTCGCGTTTTTATCGGAAATTTTGAAATGCCAATACATATCGGCATCTACAAGACGGAAAATAATAGTCTTGTCCCCAACCAAAGCCTGGTCATGACTCTCGCAATACGAAATGTTACGCTCGTCCTTGCGACGGTTAGTCAATTCCCAAAGCATGGAACTCGGTTTCCAATCCTCATCTCGCTTCTCCTTTATAATCTTAATCCAGAAATCGGGAATATTCATCGCCAAACGATAGTCGAACCCGTAGCCACCGGCCTTGACAGGCGATGCCAATCCCGGCATTCCCGAAACATCTTCGGCAATAGTTATTGCATTGGGATTTACCTCGTGGATTACTTGATTGGCAAGCGTGAGATAACAAATTGCGTTGTCATCTTCGTGTCCGTCATAGTAATCTGCATAGCCCGAGAACGCTTTGCCTAATCCGTGGTCGTAATACAACATGGAAGTAACCCCGTCAAAACGGAATCCGTCAAACTTGAATTCGTCGAGCCAGTACTTGCAGTTAGACAAAAGGAAATGGAGCACTTCGTTTTTACCATAATCAAAGCACAAACTGTCCCATGCCGGGTGAACACGACGCTGATCGGGATAGAAATATTGGTTGGGATCGCCCGCGATATTCCCCAAGCCCTCGTTTTCGTTCTTTGCTGCATGGGAATGAACCAAGTCCATAATTACGGCAATGCCCATACCATGAGCCTCGTCAATGAGACGTTTTAGTTCCTCGGCCGTACCGAACCTGCTGGACGGAGCAAAGAAATTTGAAACATGGTAACCGAACGAACCATAATACGGGTGTTCCTGAATTGCCATGATTTGTATGCAATTATATCCGTCAGCCGCTATACGAGGAAGCACATTCTTTCGAAACTCTTCGTAAGAGCCCACACCTTGTGCGTCCTGAGCCATTCCAATATGGCACTCGTAGATAAGCAAAGGCTCTGTAGTAGCCTTGAAATCTTTGTTTTGGAAAACATACGGGCAATCGGGATTCCAAACCTGCGCACTGAAAATCTTTGTACGCTCGTCTTGAACCACACGTCGGCACCACGCAGGGATTCTCTCCCCGCTTCCTCCGTTCCAATACACTCTCATTTTATACAAGTCGCCATGATGTATGGCGCTGAGAGGCAATGAAACTTCCCAAATGCCGTTTGCCACGCGCTGCAACTCAAAACCCGGAACTTCCTTCCAATTGGTAAAATCTCCAATCAGAAACACACGGGTTGCATTAGGAGCCCACTCCCTGAAAACCCATTTGTCTTCGTTACGATGCAAACCAAAGTACAAATATCCCGAAGCAAATTCCGACAAACTATGTTTTCCTCCGGTCAATTCCTGCATTTTACGCAACGCATTCTGATGCCGTCCGTTTATAGCCTCTTCAAAAGGCTTCAACCATTGGTCGCCTTTTATCAGAGCCAACTCTTTTTCATTGGTTTTCATGTGTCCTAAGATTTAGTTTTTATTGTATCACATCGTTATGGTATGTTCCCTTGCGGATAACGTTTCCGTTGGCATCTTTTTCCACAAATGCGCCGTCTTTCATGCCATTATGGAAATGCCCTTCGAAACGTGTGCCGTCTTTACGCTCTTCAATACCCACGCCTTCCTTCTTGCCGTTTTTGAAAGTCCCTTTGAATTTCATTCCGTCAGAAACCCTAAGCACACCTTCTCCGTTCATTTCGCCATTTTTCCATTGGCCTTCGTAAGTATTGCCGTTCTTCCAGATATATTTACCCGAGCCGTCGCGCAAATTGTTCTTCCAATTGCCTTCGTAACGGGCGGAATTTTTCCAAATATAAACTCCCTGCCCATTAAATTCGCCGCTAAGGAAACTACCTGTATATTTGTTGCCGTTGGCAAAAGTAAAAATGCCTTCGCCGGTACGTTCTCCGTTTACATATTGTCCTTCATAAACATCGCCATTACGGAATTTGTATATGCCGCGACCGTTCTGGATATCATCTTTCCAATCGCCTATATAAACATCGCCGTCGGAATATGTAAACGTACCTTTCCCGTTTCTTTGATTATTGCTCCAAGACCCAGAATATCTCGACCCGTCATTCCAATCAAACACTCCGTTGCCCGATTTCTTGTCGTCCTGCCAAGTTCCTTTGTAATACGCTCCCGTAGAATACGTATACGTTCCTTGTCCTTCGCGTTTGTCGGCTTTCCAATCACCTTGATAGACATCGCCGTTGTAGTAATACATTTTCCCGGCGCCTTGTTGGTAATCGCGATACCAAAGTCCGTCATAATGATTGTTGTTCTTGAAATAGAACACACCTTTACCGTGCTGCTGGTCTTGATACCATTGCCCTTCGTATTTTTCTCCGTCGGTAAATTGATAAACACCATATCCCTGACGCTTACCTTTTACATATTCTCCCTCATAAGTATCCCCGTTCTTAAAAACGGTCTTCCCTTTTCCATGAGGTTTGCCGGCTTTCATTTCGCCACTGTATTGTGCGCCGTCGCGAAACACATACGTACCAATCTTCAACGTTTGTGCATGTGTTTGAACGCAGATAGCGCAACTAATAAAGGCGATATATAGTTTTATGTTCATTAGTCAATGATATTATTTTTCTTTATTATATATTGTTCGGCTCTTGCCAAATCTTCCGGGGTATCAATTCCTACCGTTTCGAATTCGTTTACAGCCACCCGTATACTATAGCCGTTTTCCAACCAACGCAATTGTTCCAACGACTCTGCTTTTTCCAATACTCCTTGTGGGAGTTTGGTTACTTCCTGCAACACATTTGTTCTGAACCCATATATACCTATATGTTTATAGAACGTGTGTGTATCAAGCCATTTTTCCTGTTCCACGCCACGGATATAAGGAATAACAGAGCGACTGAAATACAAAGCCTTCTTGTCTTTCGAAACCGTTACTTTGGGGGAATTTGGATTAAGAAGAGCTTCCAAACCGTCAGACGGCGAAAAGGGCTTTACTATCGTGGCGATGTCAGTATCTTTTTTGTTGAAACACTCAATCAAAGCCATGATTTGCTCCTTGTGTATGAAAGGTTCATCACCTTGAACGTTTACAACGACATCAAAGTCTTTCCCAATTTTCCGATAAGCCTCAGCCACCCTATCAGTCCCGCTCTTATGCAACGGAGAAGTCATTATGGCGTTCCCGCCAAAGCTTTCAACGCAATCAAAGATGCGCTGGTCGTCAACTGCCACGTACACATTTTCCACTACTTGGGAAACCCGTTCGTACACATGCTCCACAATTGGCTTTCCGGCAAGCATTGCCAATGGTTTACCAGGAAATCGGCTTGACGCATATCTTGCCGGTATGATAACAACTGTCTTTATATCGTTCATCTTTTTTCTTTTTATTCAAATGTGCGGTCTATACCGTTCACAGAGTATTGCAGACTGTCGTTTGCCGTTTGTCCGCAAGAATTATAGTTCTCGGGGTAATCAAATTCTTCGGTCTCGGAATATCCCAAGCCTTTGTCTCTGTAAACTTTCTTCATAAAATACGCCCAAATAGGCAAAGCCATCGATGCACCTTGGCCATAAGTCATATTGTCAAAGTGAATGTCGCGATTCTCTCCGCCCACCCAGCATGCGCCAACAAGCCTCGGAGTGATTCCAACGAACCAACCGTCGGAATGTTTGTTTGTCGTTCCGGTTTTTCCGCCCATAGGAGCGTCTATATGGAATTTGTATCTTATACGTCCGCCTGTTCCGTGGTCGATAACGGCTTGAAGCATTTCGAGCATGCGCAACGAACTTTCTTCGCTTATCACTTCGTTCATTCGGGGGTAGAACTCCCCTACCACATTCCCTTCGCTGTCTTCAATCTTGGTTACATATAACGGCGACACGTGTATTCCTTTGTTTACAAAGGCTGTATATGCGCTCGTAAGCTCGCTCACGGATATTTCGCACGGACCTAAACACAACGCGAGCGAAGGATGGATTTCCTGATTGGTAACACCGAACGTATGAATCAGTTCCACGAATGCCGCAGGACTGAGCTGGCTCATAAGATATGCGGATATCCAGTTGTTCGACTGCGACAAACCCCATTTCAATGTTACAAGTTGTCCGATTCGCGAATGACTTGCGTTGTCCGGCGACCATATTTGGTCTCCCACTTTATAGGAACGCCTCACATTCATAACCATGTCGCAAGGTTTCCAACCGTTCTCCATTGCCAGGGAATAGAGGAAAGGCTTTATTGTAGAGCCAACCTGACGACGGCCTGCGGTACACATGTCGTATTGAAAGTGGGAATAATTCAGTCCGCCCACATAGGCTTTCACATGACCGTTATGGGGATCCATTGCCATGAAACCGGAACGAAGGAACGACTTATAATATTTTATCGAGTCGTATGGCGTCATTATGGTATCCACTTCTCCGTGAGGGGTAAACACCGACATTTGCACAGGCTTGCGAAACGCTTCGTTTATCTCCTCTTCAGAATATCCGCTTTCTTTCATTGAGCGGTAGCGGTCGCTTTGTTTCACGGATTTACGGATTATCGCATTCACTTGCTCCGACGTCAGAGCCTTTGAGAACGGAGCTGTGGGAGAATTTCTCTTTTCCCTATTGAACTGCGGCTGCAAATATCCCTCCACATGCCCGTGCATTGCTTCCTCGGCATACTTCTGCATTCTCGAGTCCAGGGTGGTGTATATCTTAAGTCCGTCGGTGTAGATATTATAATGCGAGCCATCTTTCTTTGTGTTCTTATTACACCAACCATATAGGGGATCTGTTTCCCACGCCAGCGAATCATCGTAATATTGCTGCTTTTGCCATGAAGCATAATTGCTTTTTTCGGGACGCTTTGCCATTAACCGTTGGCGCAAGAACTCGCGAAAATACGTGGCAAGTCCGTCCTTGTGGTCGGTTCTATGGAAATCGAGTCCCAGAGGTTTGGCGGAATTTTCATCATATTCGCTCTGCGATATATAGCCGGCCTTCTGCATTTGCATCAACACCACATTGCGTCGTTGCAAGCAGCGTTCGGGCTCTCTCACGGGGTTGTAATACGACGGATTCTTGCACATACCTATAAGCATGGCGCTTTCCGTAAGTGTCAAGTCCTTTGGTTGTTTGTTGAAATAGGTTTCCGCAGCCGTTTTTATGCCTACGGCGTTGTGCAGAAAATCGAAATAATTGAGATAAAGAGTGAGAATTTCGTCCTTGGTATAGTTTCTCTCGAGTTTCACAGCTATCACCCATTCGATAGGCTTCTGCATCACGCGTTTTATATAGTTTTCAGCCGTAGAGGAATAGAGTTGTTTTGCAAGTTGCTGCGTTATAGTCGAACCGCCGCCGGCACTTTCGTGCCCCATGATGCCGCGCTTTACCACCGCCCTCATGAGCGAACGGAAATCTATGCCCGAATGTTCGTAAAACCTCACGTCTTCGGTAGCCACCAAAGCCTTGGTTACATAGGGAGATATCTTGTCGTACGAAACAAATATGCGGTTCTCGGAACGGGCATACGTTCCCAGCGAAACGCCGTCGCTCGTTATCACCTGCGAAGCATATTTGTCTATCGGGTGGTCAAGCTGTTTCAAATTAGGAACATATCCTATCCAACCCACGGATATTGCAAAAAACGCGAATCCCGTAAGCAAAACAGACAAAACCAGCAGTCCCCAAAGAAAACATATGAACTTCTTGCGCATAGAAGAGCCAAATTATAATGTAAAAGCAAATTTAGTCATAATCATTGATATGACAAAGAGACGAACTCAAACAGAAACGCCCCCAAATGCGCTTTGTTTTCCGCCATAAAGCATACTGACAACGGGGGAAATATTGCCCTAAAAACTACACGGCATCTCGTAAAAACTCCGCCGCATCTAATTTAAATTAGATGC
>CAVFYC010000052.1:0-15449 GCA_963626585.1 Christensenellaceae bacterium Phil1
TCTGGTTTTGCGGAAACGCTTTGCCGGAATTTTTTGAAGGTAGATTTCGTGCGCGGAATGCGGTATTTTTCGCGCGATGTAAGGTGCTGTGTTTCAGGAGTCGGGAAAAGGGCTTTACGAGGTCAGACATAATTTAAATTAGATGCGTCGGAATTTAAATTAGATGCGGCGGAGTTTTTACGAGATGCCGTGTAGTAAAAAGCATTGCCGCGAGGCGTTGTCAAAAATGCCTTGGCGCAGGTGTCCGGCGGGGTGATTTCCTCGCAAGACGGCAGCACGTTTGTAGCCTTGCGCAGGGCATAAAAACGGGCACGCAAAATAAATTTAGCCTCACATGATTTGGTGATTTCAAATAAAACAGTAATTTTGCAATTCGAATAAGAACATCTACGAACAATTAAATCAAACACAACTATGGCTTATGTAATTAGCGACGATTGCGTTGCATGCGGAACATGTATCGACGAATGCCCCAGCGGAGCAATCAGCGAAGGAGAAAAGTATTCTATCGACCCCAATTCATGCGTTGACTGCGGAACTTGCGCCGACGTATGCCCCAGCGGAGCAATCGCTCCGGGAGAGTAATCGGATACTCGAGAAATAAAAAACTACGTGGTGTGCACAATAGCGCACCACGTTTTTTTGTATACCTACATTAACATAGCAAAATGCAATATGTTACGGGAAAATTGCTACCTTTGCAAATATTTCAAGGTAATAATCATAGCATAATATAAGATATGGCTCAAGAAGATGTATTCAAGAAAATAGTTTCCCATTGCAAGGAATACGGCTTCGTATTTCCTTCGAGCGAAATCTACGACGGCTTGGGCGCCGTGTACGACTACGCACAAAATGGAGTGGAACTGAAAAACAATATAAAGCAGTACTGGTGGCAAAGTATGGTGCTGCTTCACCAGAACATTGTCGGGCTCGACGCGGCAATCTTTATGCACCCCACAACATGGAAGGCATCGGGACACGTTGACGCATTCAATGACCCCCTTATCGACAACCGCGACTCCAAGAAACGCTATCGCGCCGACGTGCTCATAGAAGACCAAATCGCAAAGTACGACGAGAAAATAGAAAAAGAGGTGGCCAAGGCACGCAAACGCTTCGGCGAAACCTTTGAAGAAGACAAATTCCGCGCGACAAGCCAGAGAGTTTTGGAGAACTCGCAGAAGCGCGACGCTCTTCACGCACGCTATAAAAAAGCAATGAACGATGGAAATCTCGACGAACTGAAACAGATAATCGTTGACGAGGAAATTGTTTGCCCCATCAGCGGCACGAGAAACTGGACCGACGTTCGTCAGTTCAATCTCATGTTCAAAACCGAAATGGGCTCAACTGCCGAAGGAACTTCTACGATATATTTGCGCCCGGAAACGGCTCAGGGAATTTTTGTGGACTATCTCAGCGTGCAGAAAACGGGCCGAATGAAAATTCCGTTCGGTATCGCGCAAATTGGAAAGGCCTTCCGCAACGAAATTGTGGCCCGCCAGTTTATATTCCGTATGCGCGAGTTTGAACAGATGGAGATGCAGTTTTTCTGCAAACCCGGCACGGAAATGGAATGGTTCGAGTATTGGAAAAACATGCGCATGAAGTGGCACCAGGCATTGGGTTTCGGAGCCGAAAACTACCGTTTCCACGATCACGAGAAGCTTGCCCATTACGCCAATGCCGCAACTGATATAGAATTCCACATGCCTTTTGGTTTCAAGGAGGTAGAAGGAATTCACTCGCGCACCAATTTCGACCTTTCGCAGCACGAGAAATACAGCGGAAAGCAGATTAAATATCACGACCCTGAGACGGGAGAGAGCTACACACCGTATGACGTTGAAACTTCAATAGGTGTAGACCGTATGTTCCTCTCTGTGATGTGTCATTCGTTTGAGGAAGAAAAACTCGAAAACGGCGAAACGCGCACGGTGCTTCATCTGCCGCAGCAGCTCGCGCCTATAAAACTTGCCATACTTCCTCTCGTGCGCAAGGACGGGCTTCCCGAATTGGGCGAGAAGATTATGAAAGATTTGCGCTACCATTTCAATTGCAAATACGAGGACAAAGATTCTATCGGCAAGCGCTATCGTCGCCAAGATGCCATAGGAACGCCTTACTGCATCACCATTGATCACGACAGTCTCAAGGACGAGTGTGTAACGCTCCGCAACCGCGACACAATGCAACAGGAGCGCGTGAAAATTGCAGCGCTTCGCGAAACGCTTGAAGACCGTGTGAGCATTACTTCGCTCCTCAAAAAGATTGCCGACGATTGACAACTTTTTCAATCACAACGATGAAATTGCCGAAACAAATGAGAGTGTGGGCACAGACTCTGATGATGGGAGTTCTGTGTAGCGTGGCGCTTTGCGCATGTTCTGAAAACGATGGCGAGGAAGACGAATACGCCAATTGGAAACCGCGCAACGAAAAGTATTTTGCGGCCAAAATGCAGGAGACGTCCGATTCCATAGCTGCTGCAAAGCGTGTCTACGGAACGGAATGGGAGAATTTCTCAAACCGTCGCCAGTATCTTTGTTTTTCACGCCAGAACGATGCGGAGCATAAGCAGACCGACTCGATTGCAGTGGAGATTTTGAAACGCGGAACGGGAGATATCACTCCTTATTCCACCGACAAGATTCAGATGGCCTATCGCACGTTGCTGATACCCACTTCCCTGCACACTACGGGGCTTGTGGTTGACCATTCGGGCTTTTCTTCGGAATACGACAAGGTGTTTGATCGTGCCACCATGGCACCTACCACGTTCACCGTCAGTTCGCTCGTGCGCGGCGTAACCACTGCGTTGCTCTATATGCACAAGGGCGACAGGTGGAGGGTTACGATTCCGGCCGACCTTGCTTACGGAACTTCTTCGAGCACTTCGATTCCGAAAAATTCCACTGTGGTTTTCGAAATGGAGCTTGTGGAAATTTACCGAAGCGGCACAACGCCCGGAACATGGCAGTAACCCATACGGCTATATAGCGACATAGCGCCCGCACAAAGGCGGAAGATATTATATGAGAGGTGAAGGAAATTTTCTTCGCCTCTCTTTTTGTTTTTTGCCCGCAGCGCGAAAAACATCTAAGGCGCTGAAAATCTGCAATAAAGCGATTTTTGGAAATTCCTCAGTATTAAGTTTTTACGAGGTCAGACATAATTTAAATTAGATGCGTCGGAATTTAAATTATATCAGACATCGTTTTTACGAAATAGGCACGTGTAAAAACCGTCGGCCTTGGCGGGTGGGTTTCGGGGCATAAAAATCCCCGTCTTTCCGAAGAAAGGCGGGGAAAGCTTATGAAAAGAAATTTTGTGGTATCTTTATTTCACACGGTTTACGTATGAACCGTCGCGGGTATCAACTTCAATGCTTTCGCCTTCGTTGATAAAGAGAGGCACACGCACTTCTGCACCAGTTTCAACCTTTGCAGGTTTTGTGGCGTTGGTAGCAGTGTCGCCTTTAAGGCCCGGCTCTGTGTATACAATCTTCAAAATTGTCTTTACAGGCATTTCAGCATAAAGGATAGTCTCTGTAGAAGCATCGCTCACAACGTCCACAACATCGCCTTCCTTCATATAGTCAACGCCATTGATGAGATTGTGGTCGATAACTACATCGTCCCAAGTTTCTTGGTTGAGGAAGTGATACTGATCACCGTCGGCGTAGGAAAATTGATAGGGGCGGCGTTCCACTCTAACGTCTTCGAGAGCTTCGCCAATGTTGAAACGCTTTTCGAGCACGCGGCCAGAAACTACGTCTTTAAGAGTGGTACGCATGATGGTGTTTCCCTTTCCGGGCTTAACGTGCAGAAAGTCGATGCAGAAGTAGAGCTTGCCGTCCATGCGGATACAAGTTCCTTTCTTGATGTCTTGTGATTTAATCATATTTAATTTGCAAATTATTTGTTCAGAAACTCTGTCTCCCTAAACGGAGGAATTTCTTTTGAAAAACGATGCAAAGTTATGATTTTCTTACTGATTGACCACGGTAATGGGTGGAAAAATGCACGTTTGCGGCAATATTATTGCGTAGGCTTTGTATGATTGGGAAAAAATATCTAAATTTGCAGCCCGAAAGTGTGCCGTTCCGTATGGGGTGGTGCATTGGCGCATTTATCGTTGAATCAGAAATAAAAATAATAAGAAAATGAAACGTACTTTTCAACCTCACAATCGTAAGAGAAACAACAAGCATGGTTTCCGCAAACGTATGCTGACTGCCAACGGACGCCGCGTGCTCGCTGCACGTCGCGCAAAGGGTCGTAAGAAACTGACTGTTTCGGACGAAGTGCACGGCAAGAACTAATCTTGCGATTAGCTTCTCGATCAAAACAACGAAGAAGTAGAGGTCGGGCATTGCCTGTCTTTACTTCTTTTGTGTTTTATGAGTATCTTTGTGAACGGCAATTGCAACCCGATATCCGAAAATCCGTACAAAGATGAAACTAAAAGAACTATTTGCCAAACTCACAAGCGGCTATGTGTGGGGAAACTTGCTCGCCATGGTTCTGGTTGTGGTGCTACTGATATTCCTCACCCTCAAAGGGCTTGCCGTTTATTCCAAACACGGCGAGGAAATAACGGTACCACAGCTCAAAGGGCTCTCGTATGCGGCAGCCCAAAAGAAACTTGTGAATGCCGGGCTCGAATGCGTGGTGAGCGACTCGGGATATGTTACCCGCTATCCCGCAGGCACGGTGCTCGATCAGTCGGTTGAGGCAGGCATGAAGGTAAAGCCCGGACGCGAAGTGGCTCTCACCGTCAACGCCTCGGCACCTCCCACAATCGTTATGCCCGATCTTGTTGACAACAGTTCTTTGCGCGAGGCGCGCTCGCGGCTCGAAGCCCTCGGTTTCAATCTAAATCCACCCGAATATATAAATGGAGAAAAAGAGTGGGTATATGGTGTGAAATGCAACGGACAAAACATTGCCGCAGGAACGAGGGTGTCGGTAAATGCAAGGCTTACGCTCGTTGTGGGAAACGGTTTCACCGACGACGATATGAGCGAAGAAGATTCGCTCGACAATGCTTGGTATTACGGAGAGGACGTGATTTTTGATGATGACTCACATGATGGAGAAATTGTGGCGGAATAGGCTTTTTGAAGAGTTCAGGGGTGATGATATCCTTGAAGATGACGGCGACGACAACGAACAACTGTACGAACATTTCAGAATGGTTGCCGACAAAGGGCAACAATTGTTGAGAATCGACAAATTCCTTTTCGTTCATCTGCCCGGAACTTCGCGCAACCGCATACAACAGGCAGCCAAGGCGGGTTTCGTGCATGTCAACGACCAACCTGTGAAAAGCAACTACCGTGTAAAACCGGGCGATGTGGTTACACTGCTGCTCAACAGGCCACATTACGACAACTCCATCGAACCCGAGGACATTCCTCTCAATATAGTTTACGAAGACAACGACGTTGTGGTGGTTAACAAGCCCGCGGGAATGGTTGTTCACCCAGGGCATGGAAACTATACGGGCACTCTTGTGAACGCCATAGCCTGGCATTTGAAAGACAACCCCGGCTATGACCCCAACGACCCGGCTGTGGGCCTCGTCCACCGCATTGACAAAGATACTTCGGGGCTGTTGGTGATAGCAAAAACGCCCGAGGCAAAAACAAGTCTGGGCGTGCAATTTTTCAACAAGACAACGCGCCGTCTATATGAGGCTTTGGTTTGGGGAGATCCCGGGCAGGACGAAGGAAGAATAGAGGGAAATATTGCGAGAAACCCTAAAAATCGTCTGCAAATGACTGTATTTCCTCCCGAAAGCGAGATAGGAAAACCGGCAGTTACACATTATAAAGTTCTTAAGCGTTTCGGTTATACCACCCTCGTACAGTGTCGTCTCGAAACGGGGCGCACTCATCAAATCCGCGCACATTTTACAAATATAGGCCATCCTCTTTTCAACGACGAGCGGTATGGCGGCTCGCAAATCATTCGCGGTAAAACTTCCGGCTCATACAAACAGTTTATTCAGAATTGTTTTTCGGTTTGCCCCCGACAAGCTTTGCATGCAGCCACACTTGGTTTTTATCACCCCGTACTTAAAAAAGAAATGGACTTTGCTGCGCCGATGCCCGAGGACTTGCGTTCGCTTATCGACCGATGGGAGCGTTTTTCCGAGGCTTCTGCAAGATAATCCCCGGCACAGCATTTCAAAATAACTTGATATAAAAAACAATGTTTGCAGACAAAAAACGCCTGCAACGCAGAAAAATAAAACGAAATATGAAACGTATAATAGCTATTGTGGCAGGAGGGGATTCTTCCGAGCACGATGTTTCGATGCGTAGCGCACAAGGAATAAAATCGTTCCTTGAAAATCAACCCTACGATACATATATTATAGAAATCCGTGGGAAAGAATGGAACGCTCACCTTAACGACGGCACTTCTTCCCGAGTTGATCGCAACGATTTCTCGTTTGTGGAAAACAACAAGCGTGTCCGTCCCGATTTCGTGTACATCACGATTCACGGAACTCCCGGCGAAAACGGAATCATCGAGGGATATTTCGATTTGATTGAGATGCCGTATTCCACGAGCGACGTTCTTGTTGAGGCGATGACGTTCAATAAATACGCGCTCAACCAATTCCTGCGTTCCATGGGCGTTAATGTTTCTGACAGCGTGCTTCTGCGCCAAAACCAAACGCGCCGAATTACAAACCAACAGATTGTAGAGCGATTGGGATTGCCTTGTTTTGTAAAACCAAACGCCGGCGGCAGCAGTTTCGGCGTTACCAAAGTGAAGGAAGCCGATGAACTTGAACCGGCAATCCAGAAAGCGATGGCGGAAAGCCCTGAAGTGATGGTGGAAGCCTATATGAAAGGTACGGAAATCACTTGCGGCTGCTACAAAACAAGCAAAACGGGTTGCGTGTTCCCTATCACGGAAGTTGTAACCGACAACGAATTTTTCGACTACAACGCAAAATACAACGGACAGGTCAAGGAAATTACTCCAGCCCGTCTTTCGCCGGAGACAACGGAGCGCGTGAAGAATGAAACGCTCAATATTTACGAGATATTGGGTTGCCGTGGAATCATTCGCATTGATTATATTCTTACGGGCGAGAAAGGGAGCGAGAAAATCAATATGCTTGAAATCAATACCACTCCCGGAATGACGGCTACGAGTTTCATTCCGCAGCAGGTCAAGGCTGCCGGAAAAGATATCGGCGATGTGCTTGCCGAAATCATAGAAGATGCTTTTGAAAACTGATTTTGCGTGATGAATATCCCAAAAGAATTTGACGAGATAAGACCTTATTCGCCCGAAGAACTGCCCGAGGTGTTTGACGCCTTGCTTGCCGACCCACAGTTTACGGCGGTAGTGGCGCAGCTTTACCCCGGAATGGATATGGCAACGTTTGGCGCGGTTTTGCGCTCGTGCAAAACCAACCAGGAGGTGCAGGAAAAACTTGTTTACGACCTTGTGGGGCGCATCGAGGCCAAATGTACCGACGGCGTGGACATGGATTGCAGCAACATAAAGCCGGATTGCCGCTACACTTTCGTATCAAATCACCGCGACATCGTGGCTGATCCGTCTTTCCTCTCGAAAAAACTTATCGAAAACCGCTTCCCGTGTACTGTGGAGATAGCTATCGGCGATAATCTGCTTATTTACCCGTGGATTCGCAGGCTTGTAAGGGTAAACAAGTCGTTCATCGTGCAGCGTTCGGCGCAGATGCGCGAAATGCTTGCAAGCTCGGCGAGAATGAGCCGCTACATGCACTTTGCCATAAGCCACAAGAACGAAAACATATGGATTGCGCAGCGCGAGGGACGCGCAAAGGATTCAAACGACCGCACACAAGATTCGATTCTCAAGATGATGGCGATGGGCGGCGAGGGAGATGTTGTTGACAGACTGCTGCAACTTCACATCGTGCCCCTTAGCATTTCATACGAATACGACCCTTGTGATTATTTGAAGGCGGCGGAATTTCAGATGAAGCGCGACAATCCCGACTATGTAAAGACGCGCGAAAACGATCTCCTGAACATGCGAACGGGGATATTCGGCTACAAAGGCCGTGTGCACTATGCGCCGGCTCCGTGTATTGACGAATGGTTGATGAAGCTTGACCGAGGAATGAAGAAGACCGTTTTATTTGAAACCATAGCGCGGCATATCGACAAGGAGATTTATCTCAACTACCGTATTTACCCCGGAAATTATGTGGCAGCCGATATGCTGAGCGGCACAACGCGTTTCGCGCAGAATTATACCGATGCCGACAAAAAGAAGTTTGAGAATTATCTTGCGTCGCGCCTCGAAAAAATAGACCTTCCCAACAAAGACGATGCTTTTCTCCGCGAGCGTTTGCTCACGATGTATGCAAATCCGGCGCTTAACCATTGCCGTGCCGTTGGGGGCGAATAGAGTTTTTCCGTAAATGCGCTGTTTGCGAACCATATTGTTTTCCGTTGCTCCGCTGTTTGCTGTGGCGCTGCTTGTATGCTGCGAAAACGAAACCACAAGCAATCTGCAGGCGCAGCGAATGGAACTCGTGAACATGATAACCGACAGCGCGGGAAACTGCTCGCTTATGGCTCTCGACAATGGCGACACGCTCATGCTCTCGAAGCCGCTGGGCGATTTCAGACGCGACACCGTGGCGCGCTACATGGTTGTCTACACCACAAGAAAGTCTGTGCCGTATACCACGGCGGTTATATCTTCGATGGGAGCCCCCGTTACGGCGTGGATAATGCGTTATTCTTCAATTCCTGCCGATACGGTTTACACGGAATCGGTTTGGCTTGGCGGCGGGTGCCTCAACTTGCGGTTGAAAGTGGACGATTTTGGCGGAGCCCACTATTATGGTTTTGCCTGGCTGGGCTGGAGTGTGAATGCCGACAGTTCGCGCACGGCCAACGTGGCTTTGTATCACAACGCGCGCGAATACAAGGGATATTACAACCGCACATCAATCGTTTGTTGTCCGCTATCGCAGGTTTCGTCAATGCTTCGCAGCGGAACAGACAGCATTGCGCTGCTCACAAACGAGCGCGGAAAAGGAATGACGTGGCACGTTATACCATATTGATGCCTTGGTGGCGGGGCGCGTGGGCGTCTTCGTCGTAGCAGATACAATAAAGGCGCATCGCGTTGCGGTGCGCCTTTATTGTATACGTATGCTATGTGGCCGAGGTCTTATTTCTTTCCGAAATAGCGGTCGAGCAAACCTTTGAATCCGCGTCCGTGGCGTGCTTCGTCCTTTGCCATTTCATGAACGGTGTCGTGGATTGCATCGAGGTTGAGTTCTTTTGCGCGTTTTGCGATACGGAATTTGTCGGAGCAGGCACCCGATTCGGCTGCAGCGCGCTTTTCAAGGTTTGTCTTGGTGTCCCAAACCACATCGCCAAGCAGTTCGGCAAATTTTGCAGCGTGTTCAGCCTCTTCCCAAGCGTAGCGTTTGAAAGCCTCGGCTATTTCGGGATAACCCTCGCGGTCGGCCTGGCGGCTCATGGCGAGATACATTCCCACTTCTCCGCATTCGCCCTGCCAATGTGCGTTAAGGTCTTTGAGCATCTCCTCGTCGCAACCTTTGGCTACGCCAAGAGTGTGCTCTGTCTCGAAGTTGAGTTCGCCTTCTTCAAGCTCTTCGAATTTCGAAGCGGGGGCGTGGCAAATCGGGCATTCTTGGGGTGCTTCGGTTCCCTCGTAAACGTAACCACATACTGTGCAAATAAATTTCTTTTTCATGACGTTTGATTTTTAATTGTTATGTATTATGTTATGTTTTTCTCCGCCCCGTTCGTGTCGGGTGAAGATGCAAAGATACGGCAAAGTTTTTAATGACCAAATATTTTGAGGAGAAATTTTAATGTTTTTGTGAGAAATGTGTCAGAAATCGCACGAAACAGGTTTGTAAACGGATTTTTGATGCAGTGTTTTGGGAAAACGAAAAGAAATTTTGGAGAAAACAAAAGGAATATGTTTTGCAAAAAATGCCGTCTTCGGAAATCCTTGATATACAATAATTTTCCCGGCATGCGGAAACCGCTTTTACGAGGTCAGACATAATTTAAATTCCGCCGCATCTAATTTAAATTAGATGCGGCGGAATTTTTACGAGATGCCTTGTTGTTTTTATGGTGTCAAACCACCATGTCGGTTAGAAGGCGTTCGAGCTCTTCTCCGGTGAGGTTGAGATGGAATTTGCCGTTGAACGCAACTGATATATGCCCAGTCTCTTCGGAAACAGTTATTGCAAGTGCGTCGCTGTTCTGTGTGATTCCCATTGCGGCGCGGTGGCGCAGTCCGAGGTTGCGCGGAATGTCTTCGTCGTGCGACACGGGAAGTATGCAGCCTGCCGAAACAATTTTCTTGTGGGATATCACCATTGCGCCGTCGTGGAGCGGACTGTTTTTGAAGAATATGTTTTCGATGAGCCGCTGTTTTATTTCTGCGTTGATTATCTCGCCCGTTTTTTCAATGTCTCCCAATCCTATGTAACGCTCAAAAACTATTAGCGCGCCCACTTTTTGCGCGCTCATCGACATGCACGCGCGCACCACGGGGATTATCGTGTCTTCGCCCACGGGAGCGTCGCCAAGATTTTGCCGCGAAAAGAATTTCAATACCTTACCTATGGAATGATGAGTGCCGAGCGAGGAGAAAAATTTGCGTATATCTTCCTGAAATATTATGATCAAAGCAATTGCTCCAATGTTTACCATTTTGTCCATAATGGAGCCGAGCAAACTCATGTTGAATATCTTGGAAACGAAAATCCATACTATTACGAATATGAGTATGCCCATGAACACATTGCCCGAGCGCGACTCTTTCATGAGGCGGTAGATGTAGTAAAGAATCATCGCCACCAGCAATATGTCGATTATGTCTTTTATCGAGAACGACAGCATTTTTTCGCGGTTTTATATTTGTGCCAGAGTTTGCTTTACGATTTTCACGGCTTCGCATGCCGCTTTCACGTCGTGCACCCTGAGAATCGACGCGCCCTTCATCAGCGCAATGGTGTTGCATATCGTGGTGCCGTTGAGAGCATTCGCGGCGTCGGTGTCGAGCAATTTATAAATCATCGACTTTCTTGAAACGCCCACGAGCAGCGGCAGTTGCCACGCCTTGAGGAAGTCGAGGCGCGCAAGCAGTTCGTAGTTTTGCTCCATGGATTTTCCGAAACCGTAGCCGGGATCTATTATGATGTCTTTCGCACCAAGTTCGTGCAAGGCATTGATGCGTTTTGTAAGAAAGCCCATCACCTCGGTCATGTAGGGCATGTTGGCGGCGGAATGTGAGGTGAGCGGCGCGTCGGAGTGCATGTTGTTTATCGTGCCGCCGATATGCATTAATATATAAGGCACACCGAGCGCGGCAACTGTGGAGAACATTTGCTTGTCTCCCTCGCCGCCCGAAACATCGTTGATAATGTTTGCGCCATATTCCTCCACGCACATCTTTGATACGTTGGCGCGGAAAGTATCTATGCTTACAGGAACGCCGGGAGCCGCTTTCGCCACAACTGCAAGCGCACGCCGCAGGCGCGACATCTCTTCGCGTTCGTCCACGTCGGCAGAGCCGGGGCGCGTGGAGTAAGCTCCGATGTCGATTATCGTACCCCCTTCGTCCACTATCTGACGCGCGCGCGCTGCAATGGCATCTTCGTCAAACGATCTCGAAGCCGCGTAAAACGAATCGGGCGTAACGTTCAGAATTCCCATGACCTGCGGTTCGCCGAGGTCCATTAACTTTCCGCCGAGATTTAATGTGTATGGCACAAGACCCTTCATAGCCTTATTTTGTAGCCATGATTTCGTAATGGCCTTGCAGGGTTTCCACCGTAAATCCGTCGGCAGTTTTTTCAACAGCCTTCACGGTTTTCACGTTCTTCGCCGGTTTTCCGTTTACAAGGAGGTTGCTGAATCCTTGGGCAGGTACATAAATTGTGGCATTTGAGCCCACCGGAACGTCAACTGTTATCCTTACCTTTCCGTCGGCATGGCTTACGGTTGACGACACTTTTCCGTAGGGCGACATGCGCGAATAGGTTACGCTTTCAAGGCTGTCGGCCAAAACCGGACGCACAATGAGATGTTTGTATGCCGGAGCTTCGGGATCAGAATTGACACCGGCGAGTTTGCGGTAGAACCAAGTGAGACCGCAACCGAGGAACGGGTGATTCTCGGAGTACTTGCCGTCGAATTGCTCCCACATCGTAGTTGCGCCGTCCTTTATCATCTTTCCGAAAGACGGGAAATCCGTTTTGTTCATAGCTGTAAAGGCCACGTTGTTTGCGCCGATTTTTGCGAGGTTCTCAAACAAAACTTCTACGGCAAGGAAGCCGCCGTTGAGATGCCCTTGATGACGCACGGCAATCTCGTCTTTTAGAATTGTCTTGAGTTCCGGGCGAATTTTGTCAAGCCCCATTTCTGCGGCAAACGCATTACAGCCGAAATCGCCGTAACCTTCTTCGGAATTTATGAAGAAAACTTTGTCATAAGCTGCGGCGGTTTTCTGAGCAAGTGCGGCATAATGTTTTTCATCAGCCTCGTTGCCCAAAACTTTGGCCATACGGCTCATTCTGTCGGCACAGCGCCATAAAATATATGTGTGGACTTTTTCATCAGCCGGGAAATTGTATGCCGGAACCCAGTCGCCGAGATTCATCCAATAGCAGTCGCCGTTGTCGATAGCGTTCTTGCGTTGCTGGTGCATTGTCCCATTTTCTTTTACCCACGTCATCATGTATTCCACCTGGCGTTTTGCTGCGTCGTAGTTCTCTTCCAATACTTTTTTGTCGCCGTAGTTCATATAATATTCCCAAGGCATTATAGTCATGGCCGCACCCCATGCAACTCCTCCGCCTGCTCCGGGGCACCAAGGTGCGGAATTGGGCACATAACCTGTGTCCTTGTCTTGCGCGTCTCGCATGGTGTGGAACCAACTGCGGAAGAAAGCTGCGCCGTCAAAGTTGTGCATCACCGTAGAACAGACCGCCTGGCCGTCTCCGGTGTATGGAATTCGTTCGCGATGCGGGCAGTCGCTTTCCACGCCGCTATGAATATTGTCTTTCTCGCTTCTGCGCCAAATGTGGTTTATTTGGTTGAAAAGTTCGTTTGACGTTGTGAACACGGCATACTCTTTCAGGTCGGTGTTAACGGCTTCAGCCACGATTTGGTCGGCTTTGGGCATTGCGCCGCTTATTGTAACTTTGCGGAAGACGTACCACGTGAATTGCGGGGCGTAGTTTATCGGTGCGTTGTCCTTGAAAGTGTAGCTCACCTCCTGTGGATATTCGCTTTCATACCTTATCTTTATTACTTGGCCCTTTTCTCCGCAAATTCCGTTGAGTCTTACGTGTCCCGATATCATTTCTCCGAAATCTATTGTGTAGCTTCCGTCGTCATTATGTTTGTAGGAGATTGGTTTGAATGTCTCGGTAACTCTGTCGGGTGTGCTGTCAAACGCCACGAGTTTGCCTTCGGGCGCTTTGCGTGCCACGGCGTTTTTCCAAGATGAGTCGTCGTATTCGGGATTGCACCAGTCGGTGATTTCCTTTTGGGCGTCGTAGCTTTCGCCGTTGTAGATGTCGCAAGCCACTATGCCGCTTTCGTGCGCCTTCCAGGTGGGGTCGCTCACAACTACCTGCTTGCTTCCGTCATTATAGGTTATTTCTATTTGGCAAAGGAAACGGGGCGAACCGAATGCCGCGAGGCGGTCCACACGTGTGTCGAAATATCCGCTGCCTATCATTGCGCCGGCGGCATTACGGCCGTTGCGCAAAAGTTTTGTGATGTCGTATTGCAGATATGCCACTCTGAATCCCGAAGATTTCTCGTCGAGTGAAATGCCGCGGCGATATTTCAGGTCGGGACGCCTGGTGTAGTTGGTGAAATTGGGTACGAGCAAATCGTTGCCCACTTTCTTGCCGTTTAGGAAGAATTCAAAATATCCGAGTCCTGTTACGAAAACTTTTGCCGAGCGTATGCCGGTTTTCACGTCGAATGTCTTGCGAAGGTAAGGCACGGGCGGAAAATGTGCGACGCATTGTCCGGTTTTGAGGTCAAACTGTGCTTCTTCTCCCTGCCATGGCGAACCTATCCATTGGGCTTTCCAACCGGAGGCGGTGAGTCCTGTGGTAAATTTCTGGGGCGCGCTCCATGCCGAGGCCTTTCCTTTTGCGTTCCATACCCTTACGCGCCAGAAATAGTCGGTTGCTTCGGTGAGTTTGCCGCCTTTGTAATCTACGAGGTAGGAGCTTGAAGATTTTACCTTCTTACTATCCCAAATATCGGCCTTACCTTGCAGCAACGCTTCCTGAGATGTTGCCACGCATATCTGATATGCTTTTTGCGCTTCGCCCATTGCGCCGGGTGCAGGTGTGTTGATCCACGAAAAGCGTGGGTTGTCGTCTGTTCCGCTTGGGGTATTGATTAGAATGTTCTCGTTTAATTGTTCCACTCTGAGGTTTTCCGGCGTGATTTGTCCGTTTGCGGCGAGGGCTATTACTGTCATAGCCGCTATGCCGATGCGCTTAAAAGTTTGTAGGTTCATTTTTATTTTCGGGATATTCGGTATTACCATAATATTAATAGTACAAATATAGTAAATTCCGTGTTTCCAACGTTGTATGTGGTTTGTTTTTTACAAAAAGCGGGAGTGCTTTGGCTTTTTGCCGCACATTGTGCAGGCGGAGTGCGCGGTGGGGGAGAATATAAGTAAGGCGGCACACCGTTCGTGGTATACCGCCTTGCTTATGTTGGTTTCCTTAAAAATCAGGCCTTGTTTACGTTGGTCTTCTTCTCGCGGATACGTGCTTTCTTACCAGTGAGTGCACGCAAGTAGTAGAGTTTCGCACGGCGAACCTTACCACGTTTGTTTACTTCTATGCTCTCGATGTTAGGAGAACTGATGGGGAAGATACGTTCTACGCCTACGGTTCCGCTCATCTTGCGAACAGTGAAACGGCGTTGGTTGAGATGACCGGAAATCTTGATTACGATTCCGCGGAACAACTGGATACGCTCTTTGTTACCCTCGACGATTTTGTATGCCACGGTGATGGTGTCGCCCGGACGGAATGCGGGAAATTCCTTGCCTGTAGCAAATGCTTCTTCAGCAACTTTAATTAGATCAATCATTTTGTTTAAATAAAATTGTTTGTTCGTCCCCAACGCAGCATCAACAAGCCACTCGATTTTTCTTGCCAGCGGCTACGCGGAAAGCGGTGCAAAGGAACGAAAAAAAATGGAAATGACCAACTTATGCGGTGATTTTTTTATGGTTTGCGCATGCCGTGCGGTTGGTTGTGCTTGCCGGAGTTTTCATGCGGCTTGTTTTTTGTTAGAAAAGCCTTGCAAATAGGGCTATATGGTTTGTTTTTCAAACGAAATATGATGCGCTTGAAAACTGTCGGTATTTCGCAAAAAC
>CAVFYC010000053.1:0-15272 GCA_963626585.1 Christensenellaceae bacterium Phil1
TGCGCAGCATATATTTTGGCTTGCGGAACAATGCTTTCGGTATGGCTTGTGAGGCTTGCTAAATGCGAGGTGCTAAAAAGCACTAGGCACTTCGTTTTTCTGATGTCAGACATTATTCAAATAATATCAGACATTGTTTTTGCGATATGCTATATGCCGAAAAACACGTCCCGCAACGTCAGTGCAAAAGCGTATTCCGGTTGCGTGCCACGGCGAAATTTCTGCCGAAAAGGCTCACAAGTTTCCACTCCGTGGCTTCGGGCATTTGGGGCGCAGGCACCCGGCCGTCAATAGGAGCGTTGCCGTGCTCGGCATAAACCTCGTCCCACAACCCAAGGTCCACAAAACTTTGAAGCGTATGCGTTCCGCCCTCCACGAGAAGCGTCTGCACCCCGCGCTTATGCAGTTCCGTCAGCAATTGGGGGATTATCGGCTGCGAATAGTCGGGGTGGAAATATTCGGCATGCACATTCGGGTCGGAATATTCGCGTTCGGTTACCGCCAAAGTGGGAGCTTCGCCGTTGAACAACTTGAGCGATGGCGACAACGAGGCATGGCGGTCGAGCACTATGCGCATAGGATTTTTTCCCTCCCAGCTGCGCGTGGTAAGCGAAGGGTCGTCGCATTCCGCAGTAGCCCTCCCCACAAGAATTGCCTGGTTCATGGCGCGCAGGCGGTGGGAGTTCATCTGTGTGAGAGGCGTGGAAATATGCGTTCTCACAAAGCCTTTCGCCGCAATGTAGCCATTTGAACTTTCAGCCCACTTCAATGTGATGTAGGGACGGGCAAGGCTGTGAAAAGTAATGAACCTGCGGTTTAATTCGCGGCATTCGTCGCGCAGCACATCAACTGTAACTTCAATTCCGGCGGCACGCAGTTTTTCCACTCCCCTACCCTGCACTTTCGCAAAGGGATCTATGCAGCCCACCACCACACGTTTTACGCCCGCTTTCACGAGCATGTCGGCACAAGGTGGCGTCTTGCCGTAATGCGAACAAGGCTCGAGGCTCACATATACCGTGCTGTCTTTCAAAAGCGCCTTGTCTTTCACCGCATTCACGGCATTGACCTCGGCATGTGGCCCGCCGCAACGAATATGATAGCCCTCGCCAATAATCTTTCCGTTGCAAACCACCACGGCTCCCACCATGGGATTGGGAGGTGCGCCAAAGAATCCGCAACGTGCCAGCTGCAAGCAACGGCGCATGTACATTTCGTCTGTTTCCCTGTTCATAATTCAACTAATAAGCGTAACTTTGTCAATAATCTCCACCCCAAAACAATGGACAGCCGTTATCTTGAAGCCGTAAGCCGTTTGTCGCGCCACTATCCCCAAGGCGAGGCGCGCGCCATGGCACGCATTCTGCTCGAAGACGCATTTGGAGTGGATATCAACGATGTTTATGCTGACAAAGTTAGGCAATTTTCGGCTGAAGAGGCCGACGATTTCGCCACAATGCTCCGCAAACTCGACAACAACGAACCTGTGCAATACGTAACGGGCACTGCAATGTGGGGAAACCTGAAACTGCACGTAGAAAAAGGCGTATTGATTCCACGGCCCGAGACATTGGAACTCGCACAATGGGCAGCGGCAGAATGTAAAGCCGACTCGCACATTCTGGAACTGGGAACGGGCAGCGGATGTATAGCAATATTTTTGGCGAGAAACGTGGAAAACGCGCGCATAAAGGCTGTGGACAAAAGCCCAACGGCTCTGAAAATCGCTAGAAGCAATGCGGCACAACTCGGAGCGCATATAGATTTCGCCGAAGCCGACATGCTTGACCCTACATTTGCTGAAAACGAGACTTTCGACCTTATAATCAGCAATCCTCCCTATGTGTGTGAAAGCGAAAAGGCCGGAATGGAACGCAATGTGCTTGACTACGAACCCGGCGAGGCTTTGTTTGTGAACGACGAGAGACCTTTGGTGTTCTACGAAGCCATTGCGGAAATAGCGGAGCGCACCTTGGCCGAACGTGGGTGCGTGATGGTGGAAATCAACCGCATGTTTCCCGAAGAGACTGCGGCAGTGTTTCGCCGCCACGGCTTAAAATCCACACAGATACGCCGCGACGAACAAGGAAACCCGAGAATGATTAAAGCCCAACGCTTATGAACGAACGCAAACCCATGAAGCCGCAAACGGCATTGGAGCGCCTTGCATCGGCGTGCGCCAAAACGGAATACTGCGAGGAAGATCTGCGGCGCAAGATGCGCTCCTGGTTTGTGGACGAGGAATATCATGACGAAATAATCGATTCTCTGCGCAACGAGAACTATATTGACGACGCGCGTTACTGCCGCGCTTATGTTGAGGACAAATGGCGTTTCAACCAATGGGGCAAGCAGAAAATCCGCATGAACCTTCGCATGAAACATTTGCCCGAAGAGGAAATCGACGCCGCTTTGCAGGATATTTCCGACGAAGACTACCGCTGCGTTCTCGCGCAACTTTTGAAGCAGAAGCGCCGCTCTCTGCCCGAGGCGGGAGACTACGAAAACTATCAGAAGCTTATACGTTTTGCCATGGGGCGCGGTTTTGAGCCCGACGCAATTCGCGAATGTCTGGAGCAGGAAGCGGAAGAATGAAAGCCGCATCAAAGATTTCAGATGCCCTTAGGGCAGCATTCCGCGCCATGTCGGCGTTGCTGTTTCCGCAACACTGCGCAATTTGCGGGCGCCGGCTTTCAACAGCAGAGCACGGCGTTTGCGCCGCATGCACCCTGAAACTTCCCTATACGCGTTTTGAAGCACTCAGAAACAATCCCGTGGAACGCTTGTTTGTCGGAAGGTTTCCGCTATGCCGCGCAAGCGCGTATATATTCTACAACAGCGGCACCGAAACGCGCAACCTTTTGTTTGACATCAAATATCACGGCAATTCCGGGGCAGCCCGCGAAATGGGCCGACGCATGGCAGAAGAACTCAAAGCCACGGAGTTTTTCCAAGGTATAGACGCCATTGTGCCGGTGCCCCTTGCCCGCAAAAGGGAACGCCGCCGGGGATACAACCAGAGCCTTATGATAGCTTGGGGAATTGCCGAAATCGCGGGGATAGCCGTTGACAACAAAATGCTGCGGCGAGTGGTGGACAATCCCACGCAAACCCACCTCACCCCAACGCAGCGCGAAGACAATGTGAAGGGAATATTCCGCGCCGGCAACCCACAAAGGATAAACGGCAAGCACATTCTGCTTATCGACGACGTGGTAACGACGGGCGCAACGCTCACATCGTGCGCCGACACGCTGATTGCAGCCGGCGCAAAGGAGATAAGCATTCTCACACTTGCCGCTTCGCGAAACGTAGGCGTGTGGTAAAATATCGCACACGGCTACGAGTAAAAACGCAATAGGCTGAAACATCGGCGAAAATCACTGTAAACCAAACGATTTGCCTATGAAAACGAGCTACTCCCCTACTCCGGAAAAACAATATCGGATATAGAAAAAACTCCGGGCCACCAAATTTAAATTCCGGGCCATGTAATTTAAATTAGATGCGGCGGAGTTTTTGCGAGATGCCGTGTAGTTTTTCCGCGCAGCATTTGTTTGCAAAGCATATCTGCAATAATTCTCCGCAACAGCGCAAAACATGCTTAAAATGTGAAGTATGATTTCACTGATTGTCAGTTTTTTTCTTACTTTGCACCCTCAAAATATCTACACCGCCGCAAAGCGGTGTAACGCAAAACGTTTTTATAAAAATGAACTGGAAATTAGTTATGGCAGCATGCATCTCATTTGGAATTTCAACAGGCATGCAAGCTCAGGAACTCAAGAGCGGAATCGACAAGACAAACCTAAACACAACCGTAAAGCCCGGCGATGACTTTTACGAGTATGCCGCCGGAAATTGGCTCAAGACCCACCCTCTCGACGCCGTTCACCCGATGAACGGAGCGTTTATAGATTTGGACGAACAGAACAGGGATCGTATCAAAGAGCTTATAGCAGAATATGCATCAAAGCAAATGCCGCAGGGAACCGACGGACAGAAACTCGGCGCGCTTTACCGCATGTATATGGACAGTGTGAAGCTAAACAAACTAGGATACAAACCTATCAAAAAGACACTCGAAAGAGTGCGCAAGGTGAAAAACCGCAAGGAGTGCATACAACTGATGTATGAGCTCGGAGCAAAAGGCTACGACACCACATTGTTTACATTCGCGCTCGGCATAAATCCCAACAATGCCGGCCAATATATGTTTACCACCCTACAAGGCGGACTCGGACTCGACCCTGAATACTACACCAACCCCAACGAGCAGCAAAAAACCGTGGCTGAGGCGTACAAGAGCCTTATGAAAGACTACTTCAAAATGGTAGGAAACAAGGAAAAGGCAGCCGAGAAAAAAATGCAGGCAGTCTGGGCTCTCGAAAACCAACTTGCAAATCACAGCTACGACCAGGTGAAACGCCGCGACCCGAAAGAAAACACGCATCTCATGAGCTGGCAACAACTCAAGCAAGAGTTCAAAAACATTGACTGGAACATGATTTGCGAAACCTATGGCTATCCCTCCGACATCGACACTGTGAACGTCAAGCAGCCGGAACCGATTCACGAGGTGGAGAATATTCTTGCCAATACCGACCTTGAAACCATCAAGGCCTATATGGAAGTTTCCGTTGTGGGCTCTTCGGTATTCGTTCTCTCAGACAATTTCAAAGACCGCCGTTTTGAATACACCAAGGTGCGCTACGGAGTGAAAGAACAGCAACCGCGCTGGAAACGCGCCGTATCTTTTCTTGACGACATACTGGGAGAAACAATCGGAAAACTGTATGTGGACAAATATTTCCCCGAGAGCAACAAACAAAGAGTGTATATGCTTATAAAGAACTTGCAGAACGCTTTTGCGGAACGCATCAAAGACAATACTTGGATGACCGACGCAACAAAGGCAAACGCTCTGAGCAAGCTCAAAAACATGGTAATAAACGTGGGATACCCCGACAAATGGGAAGGATTGGAGAAATATGTGCAGGTGGACGAGAACAAAACGCTGAGAGAGAACATTGACGAAATTATAATGGCTTCGCGCAAAGGCGAAATAGAATATTATTGGCACAAGCCCGTAGATCGTCACCAAATGGGCTGCACCCCGCAAACCGTAAATGCGTTCTACAATCCACAATTCAACAGCATAAATTTCCCGGCAGCCATATTGCAGCCCCCGTTCTTTGATGCAGAAGCCGACGACGCGGCTAACTATGGCGCGATAGGCTGTGTGATAGGCCACGAAATGAGTCATGGTTTCGACGACAAGGGTTGCTCTTACGACAAGGACGGCAACTTGAAAAACTGGTGGACCGACGAGGACAAAAAGAACTTCGAAAGCCGTACAAAAGTACTGGAAGAATGGTTTGGAAGCAAGGAAATGCAACCCGGACTAAAGGTTAACGGAAAAAAGACATTGGGCGAAAACATCGGCGACAACGGCGGAATAAACATTGCGTTCCAGGCTTTCAAAAACACAATGCTCAACAATCCGCTCGGAGAGAAGGACGGATTTACGCCGGAGCAGAGATTTTTCCTATCATACGGCCGCATGTGGGCGAGCAACGTAGCTCCGCAATTCGTGGCCTATATTGTGAACAGCGATGTGCACTCGCCGAACATACTACGTGTGAATGCCGCACTTCCGATGATTGATGCGTGGTATTCTGCATTTGGTATCAAAGAGGGCGACAAGCTTTATGTTCCCGCCGAAAAGCGTGCAAAAATCTGGTAAAGCAGCATACGTTTTACGACATACGTTCCCGTAAAAATTCCGCCGCATCTAATTTAAATTAGATGCGGCGGAATTTAAATTATATCAGACCTAGTTTTTACGAAATGCCTTGTCGTAAAAAGCAAATCTTATCTTGCTGAAAAAAAGAGCGTTATTCGCCGAACGCCTTGCTCTCGGCTGCGGCAATAATATCGTTGCGGTTAACCGCTGTGCCTACCGCCTCTTTCTGCTCGCCGCGCTGCGGTTTTTTAGCCGCATTACGCCTCGGCGCATTGCGTCGCCGGCGGTTTGCATTGCCTTCGGCAGCAGTTGAAGATGCGCCGGAGTTTTTTGCATTCGGCTCAACATTGCGCTGCGCTGCGTCATCGCCCATAGTGATAGCCTTAATGCTCTGCTGCATAGCCCTCGCCTTGGGCGAATCGGGGTTGGCAACCTGCGCCTTGTCGCTCACAGCACGACGGGGTGCCGAATTGCGTCGACGCTGATGCTGCTGCGGGCGCTTCTGAGCCTCTTCGTCGCCCACACGCGGGGGAACGCTCACAAGTTCAGCCTCCATAGCTGTACGCGTCTCCTTTGCCTTCAAAATTTCAGCAACAGTCTGCTTGTTTCTATTGAGCATTTTCAGCGTTTCACGGGCAGCATTCTGATGGCTCTCCTTCTTTGAAAAACCATTGCCCTTTCCACATTCCACGCCCTCGATTATCACAGTGGCTGAAAACGCCGGCGTTTCGCTAGTGGCAGCATTGTTTGGAGCATCGTCCGACTTGATTTCTATTCTTAGGCGGTTGCGCTGCGCCCATTCAAGCAGTTTGCTCTTGAAATTCACTTCCTTTTTTGCAACATTGTCGAGATTTAAATGCGCAGCAATTATGCGGCGGCGCAGAAACCACATGCAATGCGAATAACCCCTGTCGAGATAAATTGCACCCACAATGGCCTCAAAAGCATTGCCGTTGATATAACTGTTGTGCCCGCTCTGATGGCTGCTGGAGCGTATGAGTTTGTCGAGACCCACTTCCTCCGCCATTTTATTGAGCGTGTCGCGTTGCACAAGCTTGCTGCGCGTTGTGGTAAGGAACCCCTCGCGTTTTCCATCAAAATGGCGGTAAACAATGTCGCTCGTTACGGCCTCTATCACCGCATCTCCAAGAAATTCCAACCGCTCGTTGTTTATCCTATGTCCGTTTTGCGATTGCATGGCAACCGACTTGTGGGAAAGCGCCTGCTTGTAAATGTCAATGTTGTGGGGATAAAAACCCAGTATGGAGTATAACGATGAAAAAAGCTCCTTATCCTTTCGGAAAGGGAGCTTTAGTTTATCTATGAAATTAATCATTCAGATGTAGAGATGTGCAGTTTTTAAAATTGTAATTGAACCAGTTGGTTTATTCTGCAAATTTCTTCACAATGATGCACGCATTATGACCACCAAAACCGAAAGTGTTGCTCAAAGCAGCACGCACGGTGCGTTTCTGAGCCTTGTTGAACGTAAAGTTCAAGTTGTAATCGATTTCAGGATCGTCATCGCCCTCAGCATGATTGATGGTGGGCGGAACAATGTCCTCTTCCACAGCTTTTACCGAGAACAGTGCTTCCACAGCTCCCGCAGCACCGAGAAGGTGTCCGGTCATGGATTTCGTGGAGCTGATGTTGAGTTTATAAGCATGGTCTCCGAATACATCTTTTATGGCAAGAGCCTCAGAACGGTCGCCAACGGGCGTAGAAGTTCCGTGAACGTTGATGTAGTCTATGTCTTCGGGGCTCATGCCAGCATCGTCGAGCGCACGTTTCATCACAAGTTTTGCACCAAGTCCCTCGGGGTGTGAAGCAGTTATGTGATGTGCGTCGGCAGACATGCCTGCACCTGCGATTTCGGCGTATATATGAGCGCCGCGCTTGCGTGCGTGTTCAAGTTCCTCAAGTATGAGCACTCCGGCACCCTCACCCATTATAAATCCGTCGCGCGAAGCGCTGAATGGACGGGAGGCATGCTCGGGATCATCATTGCGTGTGGAGAGTGCATGCATGGCATTGAATCCTCCAACTCCCGTGGGCCAAATTGCAGCTTCTGCGCCGCCGGCTACAATTGCGTTGGCTTTTCCCAGACGTATGAGATTGAATGCCGACGCAAGGGCGTTGGTTGATGATGCGCAAGCGGAGGTTGTGGCATAATTGGGGCCGTGGAAACCATAGTTGATAGAAATCTGACCGGCTGCGATATCCGAAATCATCTTTGGGATAAAGAATGGTGAATAGCGCGGACCGAGCGTTTCGCCTGTCTTTGCGTAATTCACGGCTTCCTCTTCGAATGTGCGGATACCGCCGATACCTACGCCGAACACGACGCCGATTTCGTTTTTGTCAACTTTTTCCAAGTCCCAGCCGCAATCTTTGATGGCTTCGTCTGCGGCAATAATTGCGTATTGCTCGTAGAGGTCCATTTTGCGCACCTCCTTGCGGTCGAAGTAGTCCTGAGCGTTGTAGTTCTTTACTTCGCACGCAAAATGAGTCTTGAACTTAGATGTGTCAAAGTGCGTAATTTCGGCAGCGCCACTCACGCCGTTTTTGGCATTCTCCCATGTTTCGGGAGCATTCTTGCCAAGGGGGGTGATTGCGCCTATTCCGGTTACGACAACTCTTTTCAATTCCATCATGAGATGTTAAGAAATAGCGTTAAGTTGCTTACTTAGCGTTATTCTCTATATATGCTACTGCATCGCCTACGGTTGCGATTTTCTCAGCCTGGTCGTCGGGAATCTGAATAGAGAATTCCTTCTCAAACTCCATGATGAGTTCTACAGTGTCGAGTGAGTCAGCGCCCAGATCGTTTGCGAAACTTGCTTCATTCTTTACTTCGGATTCATCAACACCGAGTTTGTCAACAATAATAGCTTTTACTTTTGATTCGATATCAGACATAATCTTTTGATTTTGATTAATATTTTTACTATATCAGGCTGCAAAATTAAGCCTATTGATTTATATGACAAAATTTTTAGCGCAAAATCGTCCTTTTTTTGCACAAAACAGGTGTTTTGCGTGCAATTTATTATCTTTTATCCTGATTTTTACGTTGTTTCATGATGCAGAAAATTGCAAAACGTTTGTTGTCAATGCACAATGCCTTTGTTTATGCGCAAAAATGCTTTGTTTTACGCTTTTATGGGAGATTGTAAGTTTTGTGCGAAACGCGGCAAAAACGATGTGGGAGATAGTAAAAACTCCGCCGCATCTAATTTAAACTACATGGCCCGGAATTTAAATTTGGTGGCCCGGAGTTTTCACGAGATGCCGTGTAGTTTTTTCGGCATAAAATATAGGGGTTGCGTTGAGCCTAACCATATGTTTTCATTGCGCTTTTTTCAGGAAAACAAAAAGTCCCGCAGGTGTTCTGCGGGACTTTCATTATAAAATTGCCGTTTAGATTTCAAAATAGGCGCTTATCTTTTCTGCGGCTTCCTTCATTGCTTCTGCGGCGGGGCTTAGCTTTTCGCGGCGGAAGTCCATGTCTTTTTCGCTCTGCATTGGAATGAGATGTATATGGGCATGCGCAACTTCGAGACCGAGCACTGCCATTCCTACTTTCTTGCAGGGAAAAGCTTTCTTCAATGCCACAGCCACGTGCTTTGCGAAAACTATCATTCTCGCAAGTTCGTCATCGCCGAGGTCGAATATATAATCTTCTTCGCGGCGCGGAATTACGAGCGTGTGGCCCATAACCATTGGATTAATGTCGAGAAATGCGAAGAACTCCTCGTTCTCAGCCACCTTGTACGACGGAATTTCGCCGGCAGCTATTTTTGAAAATATTCCAGCCATCTTTTTGCTTTTTTAGATTGATATGTTTACAATCTTGAGCTGTACAATTCCTTGCGGAATCTTTATGTCTACAACGTCTCCCACTTTGTGTCCGAGCAATCCCTGAGCAATTGGAGTTTGCGACGATATTTTTCCTTCGCGCAAGTTGGCCTCGCTTTCGCTTACTATGGTATATTTCATCACAGCGTTGTTTTTGACGTTCTGCATCTCCACGGTGGAAAGAATCTGAACGGTGTCGGTGGAAAGTTTGCTGGGATCGATTATTTTTGCGCTGGCAAGAGCTGCCTTGAGTTTGTTTATTTTCATCTCAAGCATAGCCTGCGCTTCTTTTGCTGCGTCGTATTCGCTATTTTCCGAAAGGTCGCCTTTATCGCGTGCCTCCGCAATCGCCTCAGATGCTGCCGGGCGATCCACTGTTTCCATGTGTCTTAATTCGGCTACCATCTTGTCGTAACCTTCTTGGGACATATAAGCCATAAGTCTGTATCTTTTAAAGTTATTATTCTATATGTTGTTTATTGTAACAGATAAAAAACTAAAAGAATCCCAAAGCATTTGGCTAAGGAATCCTTTCGTTTTTATGTTGTTGCAAAGGTATGTAATTACTTTGATATGAAGAAATTTTTCTTTCGCAAAAAGTTTTTTCCCTACCCTATCCTGTTTTTCTATTGTTCTGATTCATTTGTTTTTTCACCTTTCACGGCGTTAATGTTGCGCATCAATCCGGAATACTTTGCCCTTTTCACAGCACTGCCCTTGAAGAGGTCGCAATATTCCTGCTCGGTGAGAGAATTCCAGTCGTCCTTGGTCATTTTCAAAAGCTTTTCGGGCGGCGAAAATTCCTTTATTTCCGTAGGAGTTGCGAAGCGGTTGTGAGGGCATGCGCTTTGGCAACGATCACAACCGTAGATGCACGTTTCCATCTTGTTTTCGGTGCCGGCAGGTAGCTCGCCGCGATTTTCAATTGTGAGATACGACAAACACCGGCGCGCATCGAGGGCATAAGGTTCGTAGATAGCGCCGCCGGGGCAGGCATCGATGCATTTTGTGCAGTTGCCGCAAAAATTTCTCAAAGGCTCGTCGTAATGGTCTGCCTCGACGTTCAAAAAAAGTTCGCCGAGAAAAAAGAAACTTCCCTTGTGGGGAATTATTAGCAGGGTGTTTTTTCCGATAAACCCCACGCCGGCGCGCCAGGCCCAGTATCTTTCCGAAACGGGTGCGGTGTCGCAAAAAGCGCGTCCCTCGAGATTGAAACCGTTTGCCGAAAGTTTTTCCTTCAAAAGGCGGAAAAGTTCAAACAGACGCTGTTTCACCACCACGTGATAGTCTTTCCCGTAGGCGTAATACGACAAAGTGTATTCTCCGGGGTTCATTTTTTGCGCGGGATAGTAGTTGAGTGCAACTGAGACTATTGTTTTTGTTCCTTCCACGAGTTTTTGTGGGTCATAACGTAGGTCCAAATTTCGCGCCAAATAGTCCATGGTGCCGTTGCGTCCCTCCGAAATATATTTCTTTATGCTTTCGAAATAATTGTCGTCCATCTTTTCTGCCTTGCATACGCCGCAGGCTGAAAACCCGAGGTCGGCGGCAGATTTCTTTATGTAATCAGCCGAAAGCATATTCCTTGGAGTTATAAATTCAACAGTCGTGATGCAATATGCCACATGGCAATTCCGCCCGAAACCGAGACATTCATTGAATGTTTCGTGCCGAATTGCGGAATTTCTATGGCTCCGTTGCAAACATCTACGGCTTCCTGAGCCACGCCTTTCACTTCGTTGCCAAGCACTATGGCATATTTTTTTCCTTTCACGGGATTGAAGTCCTGCAATGCTATGCTGTGCTCCACTTGTTCGAGGGCGTACACTTCATATCCCTGGCTTTTCAACTTTTCCACGGCTTCTTTTGCCGAAGGTGCGCTCTCCCACTCCACTGACTCCTCTGCGCCGAGAGCAGTCTTGTGTATTTCGGGGTGAGGAGGGCATGCAGTTATTCCGCAAAGCACGAGTTTTTCAAGGCGAAAGGAATCGGCAGTGCGGAAAACCGACCCTACGTTGTACATGCTCCTTATGTCGTCGAGCACAACGGTGAGCGGAGTTTTTTCGGCGGCCTTGAATTCCGTTACGTCTATGCGGTTAAGTTCTGTTACTTTCAGTTTTCTCATTTCACGGCAAAATTAAATATTACTGTGGAAAACTCGGTGGAAAACTCTTGGAAAACCTGTTTATACATTTCAACAGTTTCAACTTTAAAGCGTGGAGTTTTCAACCTGTGTGGATAAGCCGCTATTTGCTCCACACTGTTTTCACAGCATTTTCCACAGTTTTCCACCATGGTTGTTTTCAAAAAACATCATGTACATAATTCTGAAAATCATACGTGTATCAGTCTAAAAAATCTGGCATATCAAAAGTTTTCCACAGTTTCCACTTCGTATAATCATCATCATTCTTCTTTTTAAAAGAAAAATAGAATTATATATATAATATGTTTGCGTGAGGATATCTGGCAGAATTTGGTTGAGAACATACCTTATATTATAGTGTGCCTATATGGTTTTTCTTATGTCTGACATTGTTTTTCACTACATCGGATATCGTATTTTACGAGGTCAGATCTAATTTAAATTAGATGCGTCGGAATTTAAATTTCATGGCCCGGAGTTTTTCACGAGATGCGTTGAAGTTTTTTCGTTGTAAAATGCCGCATTTTCCACATGGTTTACAATCTCCATTAATGACACGTCAGTTTAACGGCATAAGGTAGTTGGGAGAAAAAACTGATATGTAGTTTTAAAAAGCTAATTTTGCAGATAAACATTAAGCCGAGATGAAGAGTCGATTCCCCTACCCGTTTTTTTTCGCAGCCATGATGCTTTTGCCGTCGGCATGCTCAGTGGCGCAAAAAACTCTGGGCGGCGAACGGCATGAGGCAGAAACCGACAATAAAGAGTATTCAAAGAATACTCTTATAGTGTACGTTGACGCAAATACGGGAAAAGAACCGCTGTTTGAGTTTTGCAGGGCCAAGAAGTTTGAGGTGATATACAATTACTCCAACATCAGCGGCGCGGCATTGAGGATTCCCGAAAACGTTTCAATTGAAAAAGCCATTGCGCGCCTCAAAAAGGTGAAAGGAGTGGTTGGCGTGGAGCGGGACAGCATTATGAAACTACAATAATATACAATAGAAAAAATGAAAAAGCTAACCACTACCCTATTGTCGCTGCTGGTTTGCAGCGCATCGGGCTTTGCACAAAAGTCGGGCGGCATAACGCCGGAAATGCTCGGGCAAATAAAAAAAATGCAAACTGACACGCCTGCCGAAAAGGCGCTGGGAAATGCGTTGTCAACAACCGACATCAATATTCTCACCCGGAATGCTTCGAATCCCGCAGCTCAAAACAAGTATTTCTCAAACTATGTGAAATCAAAAGGCATTACAAACCAAAAATCTTCGGGACGCTGCTGGCTTTTCACGGGACTGAACGTGATGAGGGCCAAGATGATTGAAAACTACAAGCTCGGGGAATTCACCTTCTCGCATGTGTATTGCTTCTTCTACGACCAACTCGAAAAATCAAACCTTTTCCTTCAAGGCATAATTGACAACGCCAAGAAACCAATGGACGACAAAATGGTGGAATGGCTTTTCAAAAACCCGTTGTCCGACGGCGGACAGTTCACAGGCATTGCCGACGTGATTTCAAAGTATGGCGTTGTGCCTTCGGAGGTTATGCCGGAAACTTATGCCGCAAACAATACGAGCAGAATGAGCAAACTTGTGAGCTATAAGCTACGTCAGTTCGGTATAGAGCTTCGCAATATGGCTGCCAAGGGAGCAAAAACCGACGCCTTACAGAAACGCAAAGTTGAAATGCTCGGAACGGTTTACCACATGCTTACACTTTTCTTTGGCAACCCGCCCGAAAAATTCACCTGGACACGTTGCGACCAATCGGGCAAACCTGTTTCGACCAAAGAGTACACACCGCTCGGATTTTATAAGGAATACGTTGCAAAAGACCTGCAAAACAATTACGTAATGCTGATGAACGATCCCACGAGAGAGTATTACAAAGTTTACGAAATTGATTACGATCGCCACACATACGACGGAAAAAACTGGACATACATTAATCTTCCGATGGACTCGATTAAAAAAATTGCCATACGCTCTATAAAAGACAGCACCATGATGTATATGTCGTGCGATGTTGGGAAATATATTGACAAAAACACGGGAGTTCTCGACAGTGCCAATTATGATTACGCCTCAATCCTAGGAACGGAATTCAATATGAGCAAGAAGGAAAGAATTATGAGCTTCGCGTCGATGTCTTCTCACGCTATGACTTTAATGGCAGTTGATCTAGACGAAAACGGAAAGCCTTTGAAATGGGAAGTAGAGAACAGTTGGGGCGCCGATTACGGATATAAGGGACATCTCATCATGTCTGATTCATGGCTTGACGGATATCTTTTCCGCCTTGTGGCCGAGAAGAAATATGTGTCGCCGGCTACGCTCGATTTGCTCAAACAAAAAGCCACTCTTCTCCCGCCTTGGGATCCTATGTTCTCGCCTGAAGAATAATAGAATGCTTTGAATAATAAAGATATACGATAAAATGCCGCCTGGATTGGGCGGCATTTTTATTTTGTAAGTTTTAGGACGGATTACGGGCTTTTATTTCAATTTGAAAGCCACTGGCAGTGTGAGGTAAACCTTTACTTTTTTACCGTTGTTGCTTCCGGGGGTAAACGTAAGCGTTTTAATAACTCTCATTGCCTCTTTGTCGAGAATGGGGTGGGAGGAGCGGAAAACTTGCAGGTTTTCGGTTTTTCCTTTCTCGTTCACCACGAACCTTATCATTGATATTCCTTCCAATCCTTTCTGTTGCGCTTCTTCGGGATACTTCAATTTTTGTGCTATGTAACGCTTCATGTCGTTGTCGTTGCCTTTTGAAAATTTGGGCATCTTTTCCGCGTTGAAATACACGCCGTTAAGGTCGCACGACAAGCTTTCGGCGTTGGTTTTGTTCTGCACATACGGCATTATGGATTCGTCGTTTTTCGAAGTAACGCGCTTCCAGAGTTCCTGCCATTCGCCGTTTTTTGAATTGTCGTTGTGAAAGGCTGTCATGAGCGAATTGCCGATGAATTTTATCCTCACACGCTCCTCCGACACTTGGTTGGAATTATTGCTATCCACTGTTTTTTCCAAAACAATAGAGTCGTTTTCCACCACATATTTGCCGCAGGCTGAGATAGTTGCGCTCTCGTTTGGAGAATTGCAGACCATAGTTGTGAAATGTCCGTCGCTGGAATAAATTTTCCATTTAAGCACAAAACTCCCATTGTCTTTGTCATTGTTTCGAGAGGGAATAGACAGTTGCCAAATGCCTTCCACATTGTTTTCAGCCTGCGTTTGGGCAAAGGAAAGGGTAGGGGACGCTACGAAAACGCCGACAAAAGCCAACAACTTTATTGTCCGTTTCATTTTGATACTGTTTAATGGAATTCCAACTGCAATGTTAGCGAATAATTTGGATATATGAAAAAAGAGCACTGTTTAATTTCACGCAATATGGCAACGTTTGGGGTTGTGGAACAGTTTGATTTTTTCTTCTACGATATATAGCAAAAACTACAAGGCATCTCGTTAAAAACTCCGGGCCACCAAATTTAAATTCCGCCGCATCTAATTT
>CAVFYC010000054.1:0-14504 GCA_963626585.1 Christensenellaceae bacterium Phil1
CGTTGGAATTTAAATTAGATGCGTCGGAATTTAAATTTGGTGGCCCGGAGTTTTTTACGAGATGCCTTGTAGTTTTTTGCATATCGGCACGCCTTATAAAATAGATGCGCCCAAGTTTACAGAGCGAGCCATAACATTCTGAGAACAAAGCTTATAAAACTTCGCAAAAGCATTACCATTGATACAACAACAAAAATTCCGGCAAAGACAACCTTTGCCGGAATTTCTATAAGGCTTTGCGCTAAATTATCACAGTATTTTTTTCAGCGCATCTTCGAGCTGCTGTTTGGGAACTCCGCCAACAATTGTGTCAACAAGGTTTCCGCCCTTGAAGTAAAGCACTGCCGGAATCGACATAATGCCGAAGCGCTGCGCAATCTCCATGTTGTCGTCCACATTGCAGCGTCCCACAACGGCAGTGTCGGCATAAGTTTCGGCTATCTGCTCCACAAAAGGCATGATGTGGCGGCAAGGACCGCACCATTCAGCATAGAAATCAACCATAAGCGGCTTGTCGCCATTGAGATACTGGTCGAAATTTTTGTCTGTTATTTCTATTTCCATATTCGTAGGGTTGTTGGTTTATTTTTAATTGATTTCAAAAAGTCTGAAACAGGCTACGGGTCAATAATCCCGCACAAAATAGGTGTAGCTCCCGTCGTCGAAATAAAGGCGAAAGGCATTGCGTCCGTCAAATTCAATCTCCCAGGTTTCGGGAAGGCGGTCGGAATAATCAAAATAGATATAATGGCGGTTTGCATCCCAACTGAAATAGGAATAATCCGACATATGCCCGTAATCATACGTGGCAATCATTCCTCTGCCGTCTTCATAGAATTTTACCTGCGTGTAAGAATTTCCGTAATCGTCTCGCGTGTGCCAGATACCCACCAGCCGTTCTTCGGTAAACCATGCGTCTTTGTCGCAAGAGGAAAACGTGAATGCAATAGCGAGTATAAGCAATAAGGCATGTGTTGTAGTTTTTCTAATCATTGTTTTTAATTCTCTATTTACCTATCACATCGCAAAGGTACGCATTTTTTTCATAACTTTGCAGGGAAACTCCTTTCACACAAAGGCAAACACTGCATGCAGAAAGAAAGAACAAATCAAACAGATATATGAAAATAGGAAAACTAACATTTATCGCGCTCGCCTTGTGCACATGTCTCACAGGCGTGAACGCACAGGGTAATTCCCCCGTGGGACACGTTTCCTACTACACCCCCGGGAACCAAAAGGTTAAGCATTCCGCTTTCGACGTTAACAGCGGCAAATTCACCAGCAACGGCGATGCTCCGTTCACAGTGGAGAGCAAAGTGGCTAAAAACGGCGACGAATCAATCGTTACCGTGAAAGTAACCGCAAAACAAACGGCATATTTCCGCGTGGAATACACATGGCCTTTCGAAGGTTCCGCCGACGGCTGCCTATATTATATGCCGGGATTCTGGTATCACAAGAACTTGCGTTCTCCAAAGGAAGCGCCTTCGTTTAAAACCTCTAAAAGTTGGCTCGTAAGGGAAGACCGCCTGAGCACACCGCTTACCGGAATTTTCAATACCGAGAACGGCAACAGTCTCGTGGTATTGCGACACAATCCCGCCCAAGGCACCGACTGCATGATACAAGGAGAATCGGGCGACCTCGTACTCTCGGGAAAATCCACCATAGGCTACACCGGCTTCAACAACGACAACGATTTCAAGGTGCCCGCGCTGATGTTCGGTTTCCCATATATGGAAGCACCCAAACGCTACATACGCAAACTTACTCTCATTCCGCCCGTTTGGACATTCGAGAAGTTGCAAAAAGGAGAAAGTGAAACTTTGACTTGGAGCGTACGCAGTGCGAAATACACCGATTATTCTGATTTCGTGGCAGGAACTTGGAAATATTCCTTCGACTCTGAAAATCCCGCGCCCGTACAACAGAAATACACCGACGAGAAAGCAAAGGAAATAATGACCAACTATTTCAAGGAAGCCTATGTAGACAAATATCCCTTGAAATATCTTTCGGCCGGCGGCATGGTTGTTGCAACTTGCGAATCACCTGCGTGGGCCGAAGTGGGCTTTATCGGACGCACAGTGCTCAATGCTTTCAACTCCCTCGAATATGGCGAGAAAAACAACCGCTCCGACCTCGTCAAGATAGGCAACAGCATCATCGATTCCTATCTTGAAAACGGCTTCACGCCCACTGGTTATTTCCGCGAGCAACTTGATCTCAACAGCAACAACGAGCCCGATGTTTTCAGCATACGCCGTCAGAGCGAAGGCGCAATGGCAATTTTCTATTACCTGCAATACGAAAAACAACACGGGCGCAAGCACGCAAAATGGGAAGCAAGAATGAAAACATTGCTCGACAATTTTGTAAAGATGCAGAAGTCCGACGGTTCTTTCTCGCGCAAGTTCAATTCAAAATCCGAGGACGTTGACGCTTCGGGCGGCAGCACGCCATGCGCAACGCTTGCCCTCGCAATGGGATACAAGTATTTCAAAAACAAATCCTATCTTGAATCGGCAAGAAAGACTATCGATTACCTCGACAAGAACATTATTTCAAAATCCGACTATTTCTCTTCAACTCTCGACGCAAACTGCGAAGACAAGGAGGCATCTTTCTACGCCTGCGACGCACTCTATTACATTTCTTTCGTAACCAAAGGCGCAGAGCGTGCGAAATATATCGAAATGTGTAAGAAGGCGGCTTATTTCTGCGCGTCATGGTATTACACCTGGGACGTTCCGTTTGCAGAAGGCGAGATGTTGCACGACCTAAACTTCAAATCGCGCGGCTGGGGTAACGTCTCGGTTGAAAACAACCATATCGACGTTTACATCTTTGAGTTTGCCACAATTTTGAAATGGCTCAGCGCCAATACCGACGAGCCGCGATTTGCAAAGATGGCAGACGTAATCCACACTTCAATGCTTCAGCTCATGCCTACAAACGACAACCTTTGCGGTGTGGGCAAGGCAGGATATTATCCCGAGGTTGTGCAGCACACAACATGGGACTACGGCCGCAACGGGAAGGGTTTCTACAACGATATCTTTGCTCCCGGCTGGACGGTAGCCTCTCTCTGGACACTTTTGAGCGAGGACAGAGTGAGCGCATTCTTTAATTCCAAGAAATAATCGCAGCGGGCCGTGGCTACAACCAACTACAAAATGCAGCGACTCTATCTCCGCGTGAGCACGGGGACTCTGAGTTTTGCAGTCTACCACCCTTTCGGGGGCAAACCGCCTGTGGTGGAAAACTATGAGGTCAACCCCACGGCTTCGCTTAATGTAAACTTAAAGGAGGCGCTTTCTTCGCTGCCACTGGCGCAGGAAAACTTTTCGCGCGCCGAGATACTCTTGAATGTTCCCTATTCGCTCAAGCCGATAGAGCTTTTCAACGAAGAGGAAGCCGCAAACATTTATCGCCAATGCTTTCATGAATCGCAGCACGACCGTGTGTTTTACGACGTGGCGGGAAACCTTGGCGCGGCGCTCGTATATGGCATGAGCGAAGCCTTTTGCCGTGTGATTGACGACAATTTCCAGACGGCGCATTTCTCGTCCACCACAACGGCGGTGGCCAATCGATTTGCCGAAGCCGCACGCGGAATACGCAACGGCGTAACTTATGTTTACAGCCATGAGAATCTTTTGGACATATTTGCGTTCCGCAACGGACGATTACTGCTTGGCAACCGTTTTGCAACGCGCGGAATCGAAGACGCGGCGTATTACGTGATGCTCGCGGTGAAGACTTTGCAACTCAATGCAGAAGAAGACGAATTCCATGTCGTAGAACAGGGAAATACCAACGGAGCTTTGACGGCGCGGCTGGCTGATTTTCTTGTCAAGGTCAATCGTGTGGACTTGAAAAAGGCATTTGCGCACATTCCGCTGGCCAATGCAGAAGACGTGCCCTATGACATGATGGCTTTCCTGGTACAACCTTACTGAAACGCAAAACATTATGAGAATTATAACGGGTATATACAAGGGGAGACACTTTGAAGTGCCGCGCACATTCAAGGCGCGACCCACTACCGACTTTGCAAAGGAAAATCTCTTTAATGTGCTTCGCGGCTACATTGACATCGAAGACGCGGAAGTGCTCGACCTTTTTTCGGGAACGGGAAGCATTACGGCGGAATTCCTTTCGCGCGAATGCAAAAACGTAACAGCGGTGGAATTCGACCGCGAACATTTTGCATTCATAAGCGCGGTGCTCAAAAAACTCGGGGCGCAAAACTGCCGGCTGCTGCGCGGCGATGCGCTAAGGTTCATCAAGCGCGCCACGGCAAAGTATGACATAATTTTTGCCGACCCTCCCTACAAGTTGAAAGAGCTTGCCGACATTCCGCAAATGGTTTCAGACGCCGGCATACTCGCTCCCAACGGAGTTTTTGTGCTTGAACACGGAAAGAACTACGACTTCTCGGCTCACCCATGGTTTTTCGACCATCGTGCCTACGGCAGCGTGAACTTTTCGTTCTTCTCAAAAGAAATCGCAGCAGAAAAGCAACAGGAAACAAGCGCGGAATAATCCGCCATACGCAATATAATAAGCCCGCATGCCGTAAACCAACGGAACATGCGGGCTTGTTGTTTCAACAAAATCCCTCGTTTTTTACGCAATAATTAATGTCGGGAAAAAGGCAACGCATATCGTTTTTCCGATGTCTGACATTATTTAAATTATATCAGACATTAGAAAAACAAGATCCCTACACCAATTCGTCAACTCTAATATCATGAGTTTCAGACGGTATTTCAGGAAGCCTTTGAAAGTCGAAACACACCCCGACAGTGGGTATGCCATAAGGTGCAAGCCTTTGCAATAGTCTGTCATAGTATCCCCGTCCCCTGCCAAGGCGATTGCCCGCGCTGTCAAACGCCACGCCAGGAATCACAGCAAGGTCAATACGTGCGAAATCGGTGAAAGGTTCGCCCTGCGGCTCAAGAATTTCAAACGCACCGCTCCTCATGCCATTTTCTCCGCGATATTCGCGCAATTCCAACGTATCTTCGTTTATCACCACGGGCAGCAAAACGGTTTTCTCCCGCGCCACGCGCGCCACAAGTTCGTGGGTGCACGGCTCATCGGGCAGCGAATGATAAAGCAAAACAACTTGCGCCGACTTGAAAAGCGGTTTGCTCTCAAGCCGGCGCATTATCGTTTTAGACATCTCAAACAGTTCGGCTGAAGAATGCCTCCGTTTTTGTTCCGAAACCAACTTGCGCAGTTCTTTCTTTTCCATTCTTCTTTTTCTTATCGGTTTTCTCCGCCGGTTTCTGCGGGAACGCCTTTCCTTCGTCCATTAACTTTAATGCTGTCTGCACACAATTGTCATCTGAATTCAGATATCGCGTGAGCGCATCGCGTCCGAGCAAATCGTCGATTATATATCCGTACAAATAAGTCTGCAACAATCGATAGGATTTGCGTATCAAAAGATTGCGGCGCGGCAAACCATGCTTGTCGGCATAGGCGGCAAACGCCTCAACCACGTCATGCTTTTTAAGCCAAGCCACCGTTTCTTCCCAAGTCTTGAACTTAGCCATCGCCTCGCGGTTGTCATTTGTATATATATAGGCGTATTTTGCCAGAAGCCCGTTCATCGTCGCTTCCTTAAAGTACGAAGTTACCTGCGCAGTCTGTTCCGGCACAAACACATCAGGCGTGATACCGTTTTCGCCGTATACCACCCTGCCGAGACGCGTGTAGAATTTCTTGCCGTGCTCTTTTATGCTGTCGCCCGACTGAAGTTCGCCACTCTTTACGCGGTTGATGAAATCCATTTCGTATTCTTCGAGCGCGCCCGGCGTATATGGTTTCTGCACGCAACGCCCCGAAGGCATATAATAACGGGCTATGGTGAGACGAAGCATGCTGCCGTCGCGAAACTCTATGGACTCCTGCACAAGACCTTTGCCGAAACTTCTACGGCCTACGATAAGCGCACGATCATTGTCCTGCATCGAACCGGCAAAAATCTCGCTCGCCGAAGCTGTTTGCTCATCAACCAAAACTATAAGCGGTGTGCTTTGATGTGCGCCCCTTCCGTCGCTAACGAAATCCTCTCGCGGAGAATGGCGGCCTTGCATGTAGAAAACCATACGGTTTCCCGGCAAAAACTCATAAGCCATTCTAATCGCCGGCTGTACAAATCCGCCATGATTTCCACGCAGATCGAGAATAAGACGTGTGGCGCCCTGCTGACCTAATTTGGCAAGAGCAACAAGGAACTCGGGATACGTTGAATCTCCAAACTGATCAACTTTAACGTAACCCGTTTTGTCATCAAGCATATAGGCTGTCTGAATACTTTTGATAGGTATGTCTGCGCGGCTAATGGTAAAGTTTCTAATTGTTTTCTCTCCTTTGCGCAACACTCCCACAACTACTTTTGACCCTTTGGGACCTTTGAGCCTATGAGTAGCCTCTTCGTTTGTAACAACTTTGCCAACAAATGGTTTCCCGTCTATTGCGACGATACAGTCTCCCGCCTTTATGCCCGCAGCCTTTGACGGGCCGCCGTTTATAGCCGACACAACTCTTACAGTATCGTCGATTATCGTGAATTGGACGCCTATCCCCGAAAAGCTACCCTTTAAGTCCTGCATTGTTTCCTCTACATCCTTTGCGCTGGTGTATGTGGAATGCGGGTCAAGCTCTGCGAGAATTTTCGGAAGCGACTTCTCCACGAGATCAGTCATATTCACCTTGTCAACATACTGTGCGTCGATAATTTGAAGCAAGTCGTTCAATTTGTTGCTTGATGCATTTATGATGCTAAGGCGATTCCCCGAAAAATGGTTCGCGTAGAAACTGCCTATGATTATTCCTATCACCACACTGCAGGCAACTATCAATGGTGTAAAGCGTGAGGAGCGGTTAGGGTTCATTCCAAAATGATTATTGCTTGTTGTTGTCGCCGCAATCTTCGTCGGCGTCAACATATTCTACTTCTATATTTGCGCGTTTCAGGAGAAGGATACCGTCTTCTATGCGATATTTCTCACCATAAATCACGCGTTTTATTCCGGCTTGAATTATCAGTTTTGCGCACTCGATACACGGCGAAGTTGTAACGTATAAAGTTGCTCCGTCGCTGTTGTTTCCCGAGCGCGCAATCTTTGTTATTGCGTTGGCTTCCGCATGCAGAACGTACGGTTTGGTAACATTGTTTTCGTCCTCACAAACATTTTCAAAACCAGAAGGCGTGCCGTTGTAACCATCGCTGATTATCATTTTGTCCTTAACTATCAGCGCGCCCACTTGCCGGCGTTTGCAATAGGAGTTCTCAGACCAAATTCTCGCCATTCGCATATATCGTTTGTCGAGTTCGCGTTGTTTTTTCTCTGCCGGTGTCATCGTTTCTTTTTTATCTGACAGATTTTATGCCGTCGCGCTCCATCATTGCGTGGATTGAGGGCTTTTTGCCACGGAAACGTTCGTAGAGTCTCATTGGTGGCTCGGTGCCTCCGCGAGACAGTATGCAGTCGCGAAAGCGTGCTGCCATTTCCTTGGAGAATACGCCTTTTTCCTTAAACGCCTTGAAAGCGTCGGCATCAAGTACTTCTGCCCATTTATAACTATAGTATCCGGCTGCATAGCCTCCGTCCATGATATGACTGAAGTGCACTGCGGTTCCCGTGCCCGCGGGTTCGGGAAGAAGGTTCACCTCATCGGTTGCGGCATGTTCCTTTTCCATCAGATTGTCTTTGAGCGGAGAGGAAATGCAATGCAACCCCATGTCGAGAAGTCCGAACGAAACTTGGCGTATTGTGGCATAGGCTACATTATAGTTGCGGCTGTCAATCACTTTCTGCATAAGTTCGTCGGGCAAAGGCTCGCCGGTTTTATAGTGTATTGCAAATTTACTTAAGAATTTCTTTTCCAACACAAAGTTTTCCATAAATTGCGAAGGAAGTTCCACAAAATCCCAATACACATTGGTTCCGCTCAGCGAACGATAGGTGGTGTTAGCAAAGAGTCCGTGAAGCGAGTGTCCGAATTCGTGAAGAAAAGTTGTTACCTCGCCCAGAGTGAGAAGTGAGGGGCGTTCGGCGGTGGGCTTGGTGAGATTCATCACAACTGCCACCACGGGGCGCACGTTTTTGCCGCTTTCCTTGTATTGCGGGCTGTAGCTTGTGGTCCACGCGCCGCCTTGTTTTCCTTTTCGCGGGAAATAATCCATGTATAATGTGCCGAGAAAACTACCGTCAGCATCGTTCACGTTGTAAGCCACAACGTCGTCGGCATAAACGGGAGCATCCTTGTTCACGCTGAACGTTACGCCGTAGAGTTGGTTGGCGAGCCCGAACACGCCTTCTGCCACTCTTGACAATTCAAAATAGGGGCGGAGCATTTCGCTGTCGATATCAAACAGCGAGAGTTTGAGCTTGCGCGAATAGTATGCGAAATCCCATGGTTCGAGCACGAAATCGTCGCCCTCGCTCTTGCGGGCAAAATCGGCAACTGCCTTTACTTCTTCGCGAGCTTGCGGAAGATACGCCGCCGTGAGTTCATGGAGCAGATTGTAAACGTTGTCCTTGTTTTCAGCCATGCGTTTTTCGAGCACAAAGTCGGCGTAGCAGCCATAGCCGAGCAGATTGGCGCTGCGCAACCGCAGATTAACAATATCTTCGCAGATTTGCAGGTTATTGTATTTGGAATCGCCCATACACGCCGCATTGCGCGCCATATACAGAGCCTTTCGCAATTCGCGGTCGGGGCTGTAGGTGATGAAAGGTCCGTAAACGGGTTGGTCGAGAGTGATGTCCCAGCCCTCGTGTCCGTTTTCCTCTGCCGTTTCGCGGGCTGTGCCGAGCGCCGAAGCGGGAACGCCCTCCACCTTTGCGGCATCGGTAACGTTGAGATGGAAATCATTGCGCGCATGAAGCAGATTGGTAGCAAATTCCACTGTCTTTTTTGAAAATTCTTCGGAAACTTTCCGCAGCTCTGCCTTTTGCTCCTCATTTAGCAGCGCGCCGTTGCGCACAAAAGCCTTGTAGGTGTTTTCGAGCAGCGTATGCTGTTCGGTAGTAAGGTTGTCGGGCTGATGTTCCCACACATATTTCACTCTCTTGAAGAGTTCGGCGTTGAGCATCACGTTGTTGTGGTGTTGCGCAAGCATGGGCGCAAATTTCTGCGCGAGAACTTCGAGCGTATCGTTCGACATGGCGCCCTGAAGGTTGAAGAAAACGCTCTCCACCCTGTCGAGCATCTCGCCACTCTTGTCGAGCGCGGCAATGGTATTGTTGAAATCCGGCTCAGAAGCGTTGCCGGTTATCGCCTCCACGTCTTTCTCCGCCGCCTCTATGCCCGCAATCATCGCAGGCTCAAAGTCAGAGTCTTTTATATCCCTGAAAGGTGGCAGCACAAAGGGTTTCAGCAGCGGGTTGTTATGTTGATTTTCCATTTCCTTTTATATATTTTTGAATGTTTCCGCCCGCAGGCGTATTGTCTTAGCAAAGTTAGCGATTTTTTGCCGTATAAATTCCACAAAAACGGCTTGCCGCAGCACTTTACGCCCTTTTTGCAGAAAACAGAAACCTCATTGCAAAACCACATGAAGTTTTTGCAAAAACTACAAGGCATCTCGTGAAAAACTCCGGGCCATGAAATTTAAATTAGATGCGTCGGAATTTAAATTCCGACGCATCTCGTAAAAACGCTGTCTGACCTCGCATTTTCAGATGTCCCAAGTAGTAAAAACAATGTCTGATATCTTTTAAACAATGTCTGACATTATTCAAATAAAGTCTGACATTGTTTTTGCAATAAAGCATGTAATCCAAACTCCTTGCCTTTTAGTTTCACAGAGAGCCGCTTTTTATATGCCGTTTCGGAATTTATGCTTAATTTTACACCTTGAATTCATAACAACTTTTAATAATATCGTTACGGCGGCAACGCCCATGAAAATGAAAAGTATCATATCAAAACTCTTCACCGCGCTGGCGGTTTTCTTTTGCCTTGGAATTTCTGGAGTGTGCAAGGCACAAATTTCCACAAACACTCCCAAACGCGAATTTCGCGGAGCGTGGATTCAAACAGTCAACGGACAGTATATGGGAATGGAGCGCGACCAAATGCAGCGCACACTCAGCTCGTATCTCGACGCATTCAAGCGCAACGGATTGAACGCCGTGATTTTCCAGGTGAGATGCGAAGGCGACGCTCTCTACAAAAGCAGCTACGAGCCTTGGAGCTATTACCTCACCGGGCAACAGGGCAAAGCCCCCAACCCTTATTGGGACCCTTTGGAATGGATGGTGCAGGAATGCCACAAGCGCGGACTTGAATGCCACGCATGGATAAATCCCTACAGGGCAAAGACGGCGGCCAAACACGACATGGCGATGAATCACCCCTACAACATGTATCCCGACCATTTCTTCAAATACGGAGACCTTATACTCTTCGATCCGGGAGAACCCTACAACCGCCAATATATATGCCGTGTGGTTTCCGACATATTGCACCATTATGACGTTGACGGCATACATATGGACGATTATTTCTATCCCTATCCCGGCGGGCAGAAGTCTATTCCCGACGACAACACTTATGCGAAATACAACAACGGCATTCAAAACCGCGCCGACTGGCGACGCTACAACGTGAACGAACTCGTGCGCATGCTCCACGACACTATTCGCGCCGTAAAGCCATGGGTAAAATTCGGTATCTCGCCTTTTGGAATCTATCACAACGCGCGTCGCGGCGGGAACGTTCCAGGTTCGGAAACCAACGGACTCGAAAACTACGAAGACCTTTATGCCGACGTTCTTCACTGGGTAAACCAAGGCTGGGTGGACTATGCAATGCCGCAGCTCTATTGGCAAATCGGCCACCCCGTAGCCGATTACGCCACACTCATACGCTGGTGGAGCAAATACGTAACAAATCGTCCGCTAATCATAGGCGAAAGCGTGGTAAACACCGTAAAATATCCCGATCCCGCAAATCCGCAAAACCATCAGCTACTTGCAAAAATGAATCTCGAACGTTCGCTCGGCGTGGCAGGCAGTTGTCAGTGGTATGGCGCAGCGTTTGCCGAAAATCAGGGCAACTATGCCGAAGCAATACACCAACTTTATTTCTCAAAGCCAGCACTTCCGCCCGCAATGCCGTTCATAAGCAGCAAAGTGCCGGGAAAAGTAAAGAAACTCAAACCAGTGTGGACCGAGGACGGCTACATTCTGTTCTGGACCGCACCCAAGGCACGCAACATCATGGACGAAGCGCAGCGCTACGTGGTTTATCGCTTTGCGGCGGGAGAACCGATAAACACCGACGATGCTTCGCACATCATCGACATAACTTCCGACACTTTCCTCAAACTTCCTTACGACAACGGCACAGAACGTTACACCTATGTGGTGAGCGCGCTCAACCGCATTGGAGCTGAGTCGAAAACCAAGAAGAAAAGCGTGAAACTATAAGCACCACGTTCAAAGCAAAGGCGGAGAAATTTATACCACCTACCGCCAAAAGACTACAAAAAGCAATGTCGGCGCAAGACCATCAAGTCTGCGCCGACATTTATCTTATATATAAAATTCTATCTACAACTTGCGGTCGAGAAGAGTCTTTCCATTTGCGGCAAAAACCCTCAGACGCAATTCTTCACCGCTTTTCTGCAAAACAGCAACGGTTCCCATTTCATTTCCGTCCATGCTCGGGCCTCCTCCACCCATACACGGCATAGGATTGCCCTGTTGTCCTTTTTCGTAGAAGTAATACATGTGGGCATGAGCCGTGAGATTGACATCAAATTTAGCCTTCTCAATCAGCGGACTCCAAATCTCGGTCCAAGGATGATAGTTGTCGGTATAAACATCTTTGGTCCCCCAAATAGGAATATGGTTGATAAGAATATGGCGACGGGCTTTTTTAAATTCCTTACTCTTCAATTCTTTTTCAAGAAAGACTTTCTGGTCGGCGCGAAGCTTTGTAAAATCGTTCAGACCGTAGTAAACCCAAAATCCGTCGTTTTTGTCTTCGCCGCAATCAAGCACCACAAAACGCGTGTCGCCCCAAGAAAAAGCTCCATAGGTCTTGCCGCCGAAATTGTCGGTCAGCGAAAGCATTCCTGCCGAGTAAGCGTTGCGTATCTCGTGGTTGCCGCGAATTATAATCGTCGGAATATCGGCGGCATCGGCACCCCGCATCAACACGTTCACTCTTTCGATGGCGTGGGTGCGGTTTTGTGGCTCCGGCACGCAGTCTCCGTTGAAAAACACCATATCCGGTTTAATTCCGTTGCGCTTGACGATACCAGCAAGTGCGTTCATAACATGATCTTGTTCGTGAAGATCATTAAATACAACTGCCGTAAAATCTTTTGCATCGGGAGCCGGGAGCGTGAATGTATGCCATTGTGTTTTCGAGGTGCTGCCAAGGATTTTGCGATATGCCTCGTTGAGCAAAACTTCCTGCGCACAAACGCGATAATAATACTTCACGCCGGGACGAAGACTGTCGAGGCGCACTTTATTTTCTATATCGTAGCAAAGTTCCTGCCCTGCAAGAATTGTTCGGGCGCTTTTCAGATTTATGGTGTCCGTTCCATATTCCACCCATGTGTGCACCACGGCGTTTGTCTGGTACATCACGGTTACGGCATCATTGGTGAAATTCTGCAGATATGGGTCGGAATACAAAAGTTTGTCGGTGGGCAACGCAAAACGTATGTCGGCGTAAACGGGACGATGGTCGGAGGCTTGCGGCTCGTTGATTACGCCGTTGCGCAAGAGCACCACGTTTTTTGCCTGCTCGTTTTTGAACACCGCAATATAGTCGATAGTTTCCTTGGGAGCGTTGGCGGGAAAAGTAGGTGCCTTGGGGTCGGTAAGGAGCGTGAAATATTTCGAAAGATATTTGCCTGCTTCGGATTCGGGTGTGCAATTCAAATCGCCTGCAAGGAAGAAAGGTTTGTCATACTTTGCTGCCTCGCTTCTCAGAATGTCGATAGATTTCAATTGGTCTACCGGAGTGAGCGAGAAATGGGTTGACGCAAACACGTAGTCGGGATATTCGGCTATTATAAGCGTGCGTTTTTCTTCTCGTCCGGGCATTGTGATGCGCGTGATGCTTTGCGGATATTTTTTGGCGAGCATTCCCATTCCGTATTTGCCTCCCTGGTAAGGAATGGAGGGGGAATAAACGTAATGCATGCCCAGGGCGTTGGCATATTCTCTGATGGCGAAATGTCCTTTTGAGCGTTCCGTCATGCTGTCAACCTCGTCTATCGTTGTGAGGTCGGGATTCATTCGCCTTATAATGTCTGCCTGCTGTTCGTAGTTGAATGTCTTGCCGTCTACCTGCTTTCCATTATATATATTGTACGACATAATGCGCAGTGTGTTGCTTTCGCCGTGATCGTATTGCGCTTTTGCGCCTTGCGGCACGAGACTCAGTGCTGCCAATGCGGCAAACGCGGCGTTTGAAACGGCGCGCCGGGAGGTTAACTTGGGTTGTATTTTCATTTCGGGAGTTTTATAGTATTTCTATATCGTATCCGCCTTTCCATTCGCCGTATGCCGGCACGATGTTGGTGTACGGACGTTCGGCGAACTCGCCTTTGTATCCTTCGCTGTCGCACAATCCGTACCACGGTTCCAGGCAAACAAATGGCGCATCTACGCCATAGGGCGACCAAAGCAGGAATACGGGTGCTGTGCTGCTCACCTTGACCACCGGCTTTTGGTTCTTGTCGAGAAGAGTTACGCTGTGCACTTGATCTTTGTCGATTATGATAGAATCTACCTTGAACACGTCGTCGGTGAGAGGCATCTTGCCGTCGGGGGCAGGCAGAGTGTAACGCCTTTTGCCGAGGCAGCCGCCCACGCCTACCGTTGCGCTCTCGGGCGACGGCTTGTCAAACACGGCATATCCCTTGATGTCGTCGCCGGGTTTGAAGCCGCGAAAATAAAATGAGGGATGGCCGCCAATATGAAAGGGCATATCGTCGCAGCCTACGTTTTTCACCGTCCATTCCACCTTTACCGTCTTGTCTACAAGGGTGAATTTCTGTTCCAGTTCAAATTTGAAAGGGAACATGTCGCGTGTAGCTTCGGTGTCGTGGGTTGAATAGGTTATGGAATGCTCTGTTTTTTCCTTTATGTCAAACTCCGTGTTCTGCAAGAAGCCATGTTTGCTCATTTCGCGCCACACTCCGCGATGTTTGTAATGTCCTTCCCAAACAGCGCCTACCGTGGGGAAAAGCATAGGACAATGGCGGCCCCAAATTTTCGGGTCGGCCTGCCACATAAGTTCCTCGCCGTTTTCCTCGTTGCGTATGCTGCAAAGTTCCGCACTGAATTTGCGTGTGCGAATGCTTATTTTACCATTTATAAGTTCTTCCATTTTTGTATATGATTTAGATTTATTTGTCTGAAAACTAGCTGTTGCAAATATAACTATTTTTTCAAGGCAACGGCGAGCCTTGGGCGTAAAAACTCCGCCGCATCTAATTTAAATTC
>CAVFYC010000055.1:0-14036 GCA_963626585.1 Christensenellaceae bacterium Phil1
ATGCGTTGTGGTTTTCGCAGCATGCGCAAGGCGGTTTTTTTGTGGGCAATATACGTGAGAAAAGACTGAAAACGTAGGACGTTTTAGGCTTATGGCGTGTGGAAAAACAGAAATGGCATCGGGCAAATGCCGATGCCATTTTGTGTTGTCTGTTTTTGTAAGAAAAGCGGGGCTTGTTATTCTGCTGCTTTCTCTTGTATTACGCTTACTTCCTGGGTGATTCCGTTGGAAGTGGTGATGGTGATTTTTCCTTGACGCTTGGCAGAGGTGGAATTTGCCGTTACGTTTATAGGAATTGTAACTTCGTAGCTCGTAGTCTTTGCGGGGCGGTTTACGGTAACGGATTTTACATACGCGCTTTCGCTGTTTTGCAGATTTACCCACTCGTCTGATGTGGATATTTCGGCAGACGGTGCGTAGAGTTTCATCTTCAAGTTGTCGCTTCCGCCCTTTGCGGCTATCGTGAAGTAGACAAAGGCTTGAAGTTCGCGGAAGTGCTCTGTGTCGTAGAGCGAGGTAACTGTGCCGTCTTTGCGGTGGATTTCCATTCCGGGGTTGGTGATGTTGAGCCAAGGCACCTGGACTATAGTCTTGCGCAGGGTTTTGCCGTTGCATTTGATTACGAAATAGGATTTGCGCATTTCGCCTGCGGTGTTTGCCTGGATGTTGAAACCATAGCGGCTGTATGCGATTTTTCCGCTAGGAACGGTTGTGGAAAACTCTTTGGGCGAGAACCAGTCTTTGCTGTAGTCTTCGTCCTCCACGGTTGCAGTCCAGGAATCAGTGCTTTGCACAGTGAGCGTGTCGGTTTGCTGGTCGGCATAAACCACTCCCTCGGGCGTGGGAACGTTGATGTAATGGTTGCTGTTGCTGCTCCCGTTGTCGCAAGCCGACATTGTCAATGCCGCAAGCGCACAAATTGTAAGATGTTTCAGTTTCATAGTTGTAATAGTGTTATTTGATACAAAAATAGGAATTTATTTCGTTTTGTGAAGCGCGTTGTATTCCGTTTGGTACAACCCGCGGATTTCGTTGTTGGTCAGCACTCGCGGGAAATAGTGTATCTGCGTGGATTTGCCAATGAATTTCATCGACACGGGGCACGACTGTGTGCCTTCCAAGGCAGGGTGGGGGGAATATGACGAAGGTGTGCCGGTGGAAACGAGCACGCCGTTGATATATAATGCGGGGGTGCGGTTCTGGCAAGTGAGAGTGATGAAAAAATCGGCCTTCTCGGAATGTTTGTATTCAAGAATGAGGGCGTTTTCCAAGTATCTCTCGTAAACTCTGACGTAGTCCTTTCCCACCGTGATGCCCCATTGCGATTGGTTGATGCCGTTTTGGCTGCGCCCTTGCAGGGGGAAAAGTACGAATCCATGGCCCGGTGCCGGCGAAGCAAAGGGGGCTACCCATAACGACAGGGAGAATCCGTTTGTCAACACCTCGTTGGGGTCGTATTTCTCGTTAGTCAATTTTGCTTCATAGCTGTAGTTCACAGGCAGAGCCACCTGCTTTTCTGAATTCTTGCGTTTGCTTTTTTCTTTCTTCGGGGAAACCTCAACTTGCTTGGATTGTGTGCGCTCGATGTCCCATATCATTCCGCCGTAACTCTTTGCGTCAGGAGAAATCCAGCCACTTCCGTTCACCAAGTTGCGTTCGAGCGGCGCTATGTTGTAGTTTTGTGCGTTGCAGATGGTAAGGCACAGAAACCAAAAGAGCAGAAGGGCGAATTTGCGCATTAATACCAGTCAATGTTTGTGGAATAGCCGCTGCGTTTGTCCCATTTCAGAGCGTCGGCAAGGGTTGAAGTCTTTGCGCGGAACGAGAAATTGTAGCTTGTATAAGGACGAAGCACAATGGAACACGACATCATAAAGCAGTGAAGGTCGCGCGAAAGCGACGCAGTGGTCATAGAAAGTTTGTGATAGTTGAAATCGTAGCCGGAACTGAAGTTCACATTCCAACCATCGGATATCTTTACGTTCCCGGAGAAGTTGAGCGACTGTGTGTAGCGGTAAGGATAGCGCATAGTCTTGGGATTTATCTTTGCGCTCCGGTTTTCAGACATTGTAACGCCGTAGCTCACCGAGAAAGACCATGGAATACTGAAACGCTTGTATCCGTCTTCGTCTACCCGCGACTTGCTTTCCGTTTTCTTTGCCGAATTCTTGCTTGCCTTCAATGTCGGGTCAATATTGCTGTCGTTCATTCCGTCGTCGTCAATGTTGTCCTCCTGGTATTCGTCATCTTGTGTCTCTTCTATGGCCTGGTTTATGTCTTCGTCCTTATTTCCTTCCTCTTTGCGGCCGAACAGTTTCTTAAAAGTTTGGTTGTTGAAGGTATAAGATAAGTTCTGCGACATTCCTTGAAAGCGTCCAAAGCGTCCGTAACTCCATTCCGTGCGGTTTCCTTCAACTACTTTTCCGGTTTCGTCGTATTGGTAAGCGTAAGTAGCGAATACCGCAGCCATGCTGAACGTATAGTTTTTCCACAATTTCAGACGAATGTTGGTATTCAAGTTACTCCATTGCTTTGTTTTCGCAGCAGTGTTGTAGGACAACGAAGCCGAAAGCTCGTCGATCAGACTTATTTTCTTCTCGCCCGTAGAATCTTTCGAACTTTTTACCTTCATTTCGAGATTATTCGAAAGTCTCATGCTTACATTGCCCGACTTCCCACGCGAGGGGACACCAAACATTCCGCTGGAGTAAGGAGAATAGGTAACGGTGCTCACATTTCCGTTGGCGTCGGTACGTACATAGGAATCATAATAACCATATCTCGAAGAGCCGAAATCAGGTGCGTAGCTGAACGAAACAGATGGCTTCAAAACGTGGCGAATTGCTATTATCCCGTCGCCAAACAGCTTGCGCCACGGCTTGTAGAAGCCATAAAGCGTAGTGTTGGCGGAAACGGCCGCATTCCAGTTGTATACATTATAGAATCCGTACGTTGTGTCGTTTAGCTCCGTCTGATTTTGTACGTCCCACGTGCGCATTATTTTATTTGTGTACATACGGTCGGTGAACTGCAGGCTTGGCGTTACGTTTATGTACTTGAGCACTTGAAAACTTGCCGAGATAGGAATGCTGTGGTTCATGCCGTTTCTCCAATCTTTTACGAGATTGGAATGCATAAGTTTGTCTTCTTTTGTCGAGATTCGGTTGCTCAGTTGGCCGGTGTAGCTCATCGAAATTTTTTCATACCAACGTTCTTTGCCGCTCATCTTTTTACGACGAAACGGATAGAGTCTCGACAATGAGATGTTAAGGTCGGGCAAAGTTAGGTCTATTGTAGAATCCCGCATGTTCTGGTTAAGATTCGCGGTAGTCGAGAGTGTCAAACCTATACGGTCGAACGTGTGGGAGAAAGACACGCTACTGGTTCTGGTTGACTGTGTAAGCAATTCGGGATTGTAGAGCGAATAAAGGTTGTTCCTTTCATAACTTTCTGTAGCAAAGTTCACGCTCGCCGAGAAGTTTGAATTTGGCAACGATTTCGAATCTTGTCGGTGCGACCACTGTATCTTAAAACTTGTGGTCTTAGAATAATCGGGCATGTTCTTTTCTCCGTCCACCGTGTTCTGATAGCTTAGGAATATATTGCCTGCGTATCTGTAGCGTCGGTTATATGTTGATTCTATTGTCGTACCCCATGAGCCTTTGGTGTATATCTCGCCCAAAAGACGCATGTCCCAATAGTCGTTGAATGCGAAATAATATCCGCCGTTTCTCAGATAAAATCCGCGCCTGCTGTCATCGCCGTAAGTGGGCATGAGAAAACCGCTCGAATATTTCTTCTTGAACGGAAAAAATCCGTAGGGCACGGCAAGGGGAAGCGGCACGTCGGCAACTACAAGGTATGCAGGTCCGAATACAACCTCTTTGCCGGGCTTTACTTTTGCTCTTGAAAGGGCAAGATAGAAATCCGGGTGTTTGGCATCGCATGTGGTGTATTTGGCGTGCTCCAGATATAGAGTTCCGTCCTTTGCGCGTTTCGAACTTTCGCTTTGCATGAATCCGTCGCCCTGTTCTGTTTTTACGTTGTTGATGAATCCTTTTTTTGTTTTGAAGTTAAAACTCATCACATCGCTGTTGTATTTTTCATCGCCTTGCGTATAGACGGGCTGCCCGGTCCAAACGCCGGTTGAATCTTTCTCTCCGTAGGCATGAACGAGCGAGCTGTCCATATTCATCTCGATGCGTTGCGCTTTGAGCTCCATGTTTTCGTATTTCACATCGCCGTTGCCGTAAAGATATGCCTTGCGCGAATCGGCATCATAGGTTATGGAGTCGCTTGCCGAGTAAACAACTGGCGCATCAAGGGCGTCTTTTTTCTTTGTGGAGTCGTTGGCGGTGGTGTCGTTGGCAAGGGAGTCGGCAGGTGCGGCGTGCGAAAAGTCTATCACGGTGTCGCGCTTTGCCTGTCGGTTTGCGGTATCGGCGTGTGCTTTGCCGGTGTCCTGAGGTAAGACGGAGTCTTTGGCGTCAGTGCCTTGAGTTTCCGTTTCCTGCGGAATCATGTGGGGGGCAACCGATGCCGATACGCCACAATAGGCGGCAACCATTACGATTGTCGCAAGGAATGATAATATCTTAGTTTTACGGTTCAATTTGCTAATTTGAAAGGTGTGCCGAAACCGATTTGCAAAAATACGAAATTATCCCTTTTTGCCCTAATACAAAGGTGTTTTTTGCCTAATTTAAGAATGTGGGTTTGTGTGGCTTGCTCATTCAAAAAGTTTGAGCCATTTTTCAAATCTTGCCGCACCTTCTTCGCCGAATTTGCGCAATGAGGCCAACGCTCTTTCGGGAGTTTTCTCTTCGGTGGGCCGTGTTTTTGAATAGAATTTGTCGGCGTAGCAAATCAACTGCTCTTCAATCGTTTCGGGCAGGAAATCGTGATGAGGCAAGGGCAGGTTTTGTTCTTCGATGTCCTTGCAGGTTAATCCTGCTCCCGTGTGCCGTTCGCAAACTCTTGCATGCTGGGGAAATCCCTCCTTTCTCATAAGTTCTGCCCCTAATATCCCGTGGCACAGATAGGGTTCTTTGCCGTGGCAATGAATTGCCGGCGCATCGGTGAGGTATATGCCTATGTCGTGAAGCATTCCCGCTTCGCCCACAAACGTTGTATTGATGTTCAGCTCGGGGTGGCGGGCTGCTATGGCCAGAGCTTTTTCGGTTACAAGGCGACTGTGCAAAACCAGCAACTCGTGGAGTGGTGGGTTGTCGCCGTAGTATTTGTCTATTATATCGTATGGGTTCATTCTACTTCCTTTTTGCCGCGAAGTTATGCAATATACTGTAAATCTGTATGTGCTTTGGGTTGAAATTTGTAATTTTGCGCAAATTCTACACCCAATTATATGAAGCATACCGCTATTTATATGTTTGTTGTTGCTGCCGTGGTTTCCATGACAGGCTGTGGCGGAAAAACCGACTCGCAGCAACTGAGAGGCGACAGCACAGAAGTTTCGTTTTCCGAGGGCGACAGCGTAGTTTATGGCTATGCCGGTTCGGAATGCACCGATTCTGTTCTCGACTTAATCCAGCCGCCGGAAGATCCGCAGCATTTCAGCACGGTGAAAGCCCGCAGAAACGGAAACATAATAGGCAATTTTCTTACGGGCGACCGTGTGGCAGTGGTGTTGTCGGCTGACAAGAAAAGGGTGTTGCGCGCCATTGACATTTCGTCGCTTATCGGTAGATGGGTTACGGGCGATTCGATTGGCGACCCGGCTGCTCATGGTTTCAATCTCAGCGAAGACGGGTATGCATCTACCATTTCGAAAAAAATGGACAAGTTGCAGTATAAAAGTTGGGACATACGCAGCGCACGGCTTGTACTCACAAAATGCGACGGAATGCTTGCCCACCCGGTGATGTACTATGATACGCTCGACATAATCTCTCTTGAAAGCGATACGCTTGTTTTGCGTTTGAAAGGAACGAAAGAAAAAGTGCGCTATATCAAGACTGCTGCAAAGAAATAGGGAAGCGTGCGCTAAGGTGTCCGCAGAAATTAAAAGGGAAACGATATGTGGAATTTTCCACGTGTCGTTTTTCTTTTTGCGGCGGTCAAAATCCATGGTTTAAGGCTTTTTGTAAACCGTTGATACTGATGTGTGTATAAAACGACAATTGTGGCGAAAACTCCGCCGCATCTAATTTTTACGAGATGCGTCGGAATTTAAATTTGGTGGCCCGGAGTTTTTACGACAAGCCATGTAGTTTTTTCGGAACGTAGAATAGGGTTTCTGATAAAGGTTCTGTAGCAAATTTCAAGCGCTTTCGTATTTGCTACCATGCGGGGCAGAAAAAACGAACAGGGAAATATCTCGCGACATCTCCCTGCTCTTTCAGTAGATTATATATTTATGAAAGAAAAAATCAAGCTTTCTGGGCTTCGGCAACCGATTGGCCAAGCGCGAAACACCTTCCGGCGGTTTCGGCATCAAATCCCTGCTTCATTTCCACAGGCTCTGAAACCGGGGAATAGCCCATTCGCTCGGCAAACTCGGATATGCTTTTCACGGCCTTGCTTGCCCATGTGAACGAACCGAACATGCCAAACACGCGATGCTTTACCTCGCGCAGTTCCACGGCTTCCATCACTGTGGCAACGGCTGGATTTACCTGGTTGTTGTATGTGGTAGCGCCGACAACGAGCCCCCGGTATGTGAAGATGCTTTCGAGAATTACCGACAGCGGAGTTCGTGATGCGTCAAACACGTTGATGTTTTTCAATCCGGCTTTTGCTGCCCCCTCTGCCACGCTTTCGGCCATACGGCGAGTGTTGCCGTACATCGAACCATAGACAACGGTAAGACCTTCGGCGGCTTCGTAACGGCTCATGCGGTCGTATTCCGCCACAACACGCTCAATGTTTTCCGTCCAAACGGGGCCGTGGGTGGGGCATACCATCTTGAGGTTGAGAGATGCGAGCTTTTTGAGCGCCTGTTGCACCGGCGTGCCGTATTTCCCCACGATAGCGGAATAATATCTGCGCATTTCCGGAAAATAAGGCTCAACGTTCATCTCGCAATCGAGAACGGCGCCATTGAGTGCGCCAAAACAACCGAATGCATCGCCCGGAAAAAGAGTGGCAGTGGTTGTCTCGTAGGTTACCATGGTCTCGGGCCAATGCACCATGGGCGCAAGGCGGAATACAAGCTCATGTTTTCCGAGCGAAAGCGTTGTGCCGTCGGCAACAACAATGTCAGTTTCGCGCGCCACGCCATAGAAACCCTCGATCATCGCCATGGTTTTTTTGTTGCCCACTATTTTTGCGTCGGGATAGAACTTGCGGAAAAGCTGCAACGCTCCCGAGTGGTCGGGCTCCATATGGTTTACGATGATATAGTCTATCGGTTTGTTGCCGATGGCTTGCTGTATGTTATAGATATACTCGTCGAAGAAATCAGGTCCGATGCAGTCGATTACCGCAACCTTTTCGTCGTCGATGAGATAGGAATTGTAGCTCACGCCTTTGGGAAGTTTCCACATTCCTTCGAAGAGATGCGTTACGCGGTCGTTCGCGCCTATATAATATAGGCTGTCGTTGAGTTTTTGCATGGAATGTTTTTTAGCTCTTGAACTTGTAATCGTATCCTCCGGTGCAGAAACGCTCTATAACCTCGGGAAAGAAAGCGTATTCGAGTTTGTGCACGCGCGCCGCGAGAGATTCGGGAGTGTCGTCGCGTTCCACCTGGCATTTTGCCTGAAACAATGTGATTCCTTTGTCGAGGTGTGCGTCGCATACGTGTATTGTGATTCCCGTTTCGGTTTCTCCGCATTTCAACACGTCTTCATGAACGTGCAGCCCGTGCATGCCTTTCCCACCATGTAGGGGGAGAAGCGACGGATGTATGTTGATAACGCTATTTTCGTAGGCATTGAGCAAATAGTCGGGGATAAGGAGCAGAAATCCCGAGAGAATTATTGCATCAACTCCGTATTCTTTTAGAACGGGGAGCACATTCTGTTCGTCGGCAAACTGGCTTTTTGGAATGTAAGCCGTTGGAATTCCATATTTCTCGGCACGCAGGCGCACGCCGGCCTCTTTGCGGTTGTATACCACCAAAGCAACTTTTACCGTGGTGCTGTCTGCAAAATATTTTATCAGGTTTTCTGCGTTTGTTCCTTCGCCTGATGCGAAAATCGCGATAGTTTTCATCAATTTTAGTCTTTTCTCTTTAATCATCTACAAATATACTAATTTATATTTGCCGTGCCGCAGATTTTAAGCCTAATGTTATAGGGTGGAAACGGCATCTTGAATCATTGGCATGCCGTGGCTTTTGCAATTCCGAGGTTTGCGGCAGGGGCAGATTGCGCCTGTTTTTTGCGTTGAAAATTGCCGTTTTTTCGATGTCAGACATAATTCAAACTATGTCAGACATCATTTGAATAATATCAGACATTGTTTTTACGATATGCCGTGTTGTTTTTAGGGCATCGCATACGGCATTTCGCGCGGCGTATATGTCCGCGAAAATAGAGCTGAAGGAACAAAAAAAATCGGAACTCCCGTGAAGGAAGTCCCGATATGATATGCCGATGTTTCAATTCAATTGTTGAAATAAGGCGCTGCCGACTGACGCGAAGGGGTGTCGCTATCCATGTAAGGCCAGCCGTCTTTCCATTTCACCTGGTCGAGGAAAACGCAACGCCCCTGGTCGGCCTCGTCTCTGATGTAGCCGTGATAAATTATCCAAGTCTGGTTTTTGTCGTCCTCTACAAATTCGGCGTTATGCCCCGGGCCCGCAACGAAGTCGTTTCCTGAAAGCAAAGTCTCGGCTTGATTGTTGAGCATAGTGCCTCCCGCTTTGTTCACATATGGCCCCATAAGATTTGTGGCGCGCCCGTAAACTACGTGGTACGTACTGCTCGCCCCATCGCAGCACGATCCGGCAGAGCCGAACAGATAATAATAACCGTCTTTCTTGTGAATATACGCCGCTTCCATGAGGCCGCCTGCAAGTTGTTGCTTGGTAGCGCCCGGCATAACGCGCAAGCCGTCGTCGGTAAGCTGTATGGCATAAATTCCACGGAACGAACCCCAAACAAGATAGTTCTTGCCGCCGTCTTCGATGTAGAACTGGTCGATAGAGTTCTGTACGCCGATTTCGTCGCTTATGAAAACAGCGCCGCGGTCAACGAAAGGACCTTCGGGACGCTCCGAAGTGGCTACGCCAACGCCGCTCTTCCATTCTATGCCCCATACGCCGATTGCGTAATAGAGCACATATTGTCCGTTGATGTAGTTGATATCGGGCGCCCACATCATTGCATTTACAGTGTTGCCTGCATCGTTTTTGTAAGCCACATACGGATTTACGGTGCGCGGGCGAGTTGCTTCGGTAAAGGCTGTGCCCACAAATGTCCAGTCAAGCAAATTTCTGGAGCGGTAGATAGGCATGTTTCTCGTGTCTTCCGTTCCGTAGAGATAGAAGTAGCCGTCCGGCGCCTTGATTATCGTTGGGTCGGGAATGGATTTCTTTATAATTGGGTTGGCGAAAGCTAAGCGTTTTGCGCTATCATCTGCAAACGATGACAGTATGGCGGCAAAAGCAATCAGCACGGTAAAAAATATCTTCTTCATATTAAATGTTCTTGGTAGGTTAAAGGATAGATTTTATTTCTTGGTTTTAAAATAAGGTGCCGCGGCTTTTTTCGCAACTACGCCACCGTCAACATAAGGCCAGCCGTTTTTCCATTTCACTTGCGAGAGGAAAACCTGGCGTCCTTCGTGGGCGTTTTCTCTGAGGTAGCCGTGATAAATAACCCAGGTCTGTTTCTTGTCGTCTTCCATGAATTCGGCATTATGTCCCGGGCCGGCAACAAATTCATCGCCCTTGATAAGAGTATCGTACTTGCCGTCGAGAATACGTTCGCCGCTTTTCGTAAGATAAGGCCCGAACAAACTCTTGGAACGGCCATACATTATATGATATGTGCTTTCCGCGCCCTCGCAACACGAGCCAACCGAACCGAAATAGTAATAATAGCCTTTGTGCTTGTATATAAATGAAGCTTCGGCCTGCCTGCCGCAAATCTGTTGCTTCTGCGCGCCCGGCATAATGCTTAGGCCGTCTTCGGTGAGCTGTATGATATAAATTCCGCGGAACGAGCCCCAAACAAGATAGTTCTTCCCCTTGTCTCGAATGAAGAACTGGTCGATAGAGTTCTGTACGCCGATTTTTCTGGAGTCAATCAATTGGCCGTGGTCGGTGAAAGGACCTTCGGGAGCCGTTGCCGTTGCTACTCCAACGCCGCTGTCCCACTCTTTGCCCCAACATCCTATGGTATAATAAAGCACATATTTCCCATTTATATAGTTGATGTCGGGCGCCCAAAGCATACCGTTCGGATTTGTGGGCTTCACGGTTTTCGGACGTGTCTCGTTGGAAAACGCAGTGCCTATGAAATTCCAGTCTACAAGGTTTGGGGAGCGATAGATAGGCATATTCCTTGTGTCTTCTGTGCCGTAGAGATAAAAGTATCCGTCTTCGGCTTTTATTATCGAGGGATCGGGCACAGAACGTTTGATGATGGGATTTGTATATTGGGGATTGCCATCACCATTGCCTGCGTAAGCCGCGCCAAAAGCAAGCACAAATGCAAAAGCACTCGTTATGATTTTGTTCATGGCCGATTTATCTAACGATTACCTTCTTTCCATTATGAATATAGAGCCCGCCTTTTTCTGGTTCCAGCACTCTAACGCCGTCAATGGTGTAGTAAATGTTGTTGTCGCGGTTTTTCTTTCTGATATCAGCGATTCCTACCGTTGCTCTGTCGTATTGGAGTTTTTTTCTAGCGTCTTTCCAACCTTCTTTCTTGTAGTAATAAACAAGTTTAGCCGTTGGAACATAAAGCGTGTCGCAGCGAGCGAAAAGTTTGCCGCTTACTGTCGGGGCGTTGTCCCAGCCAGCATACAATCTATAGATTGTGTCGCCGCGGAAAACCCCGTTGCCGAATGTTTTGATGTTTTCCGAAAGATAGATATACTTTATCGTTCCGCAATCAGCAAATGCAAAATTCCCGACATTGGTGAGGTTGAAAAGTTTGAGCGTGTCGAAACATTGTGTACCCTGAAACGCAGAATCGGCAATGCTTGTAACTGTGGTGGGAAGCGTGAAATCCGTAAGACTGGTGCACCCTGCGAAAGTTTTGAAGGGAATTTCGGTTATTTGGTTTGAGATGCGTGCGCTGGTAAGGCTCTTGCAGTAAGCGAAAGCCTGTTCGCCAAGAAACTTGACTGAGTCGCTCATCGTGATTTGCTTTAGGGAATGTGCGTCCTTGAATGCGTGGTCGCCGATAGAGTCTACTGCGTCGGGGATATTTATTGCCGTCATTTTTTGGCAGGCTGAAAACGCATCGTGTCCTATATATTCTACGGTTGAGGGCAGAGATACTGTGCCCAATCCCGTACAACTCATAAAACTGCAGGCATCTATTTTTACTATGGAGTCTCCGAATGCAAACGATGTGAGTTTCGGGCAATCATAGAACGAAGCGATTCCGATTCTTTTGATGTTGTTGTTTATAGAGTCGGGCAGATTAACTTTCACAAGTGCCGTGCAGTGGTCAAACATACCGTCGGGAATTTCGGTGAGCGGGCATTTTATTGCGGCAACAGTGAGGCTTGTGCATCTCATATAGGTGTTCTTTCCGATGTATTCCACGTTTTCGGGAATAGCAGCAGATCTCAGTCCTGTGCAACCAGCGAAAGCCCATGCGCCGAGCTTTTTGAGCGTGGCGGGAAGGGTTATCGAGCCGATTGTAGAGCATCCCTCGAATGCGGCATCGCCTATTTCTTCAACCTTGGGCACTTGAAAAAGTACGGTGGTGATTTTGCTGCAACCTTGAAAGGCTCCGGCTCCGATTTTAACGATTGTCGTAGGTACGGTAACCGTTGTAATTCCGGTGCAGTACGAGAATGCGAAGTCGCCTATGGCTGTAACGTAATACACGTTGCCGTTGTAGGAAACCGAACTCGGTATCACGAGCCTACCGGTTGCGTAGTCCGTGGTATCTTCTGTGGACGCAATTTCTGCGGTCTTTGTTTCGTCGTCAAGGTAGTAGTAGAATTTATCGACTTTTACCTTGTCGTTGGCTGCAGAAGCCGACAGCGCCAACATGGCCATAGCTCCCGTGAGCATTATGCCTGCTGCGCGCTTTACGATGTTGAGTGAAAGTTTTTTCATATTTCTATTTCTTTTGGGTTATTTCTGTTTCTGTTTTTATTTTGTCAAAGTTCGGCAATCGCTTTCTTGAGATTGTCGTGGGTTTGCTGGCTTGCGGGCACGAGCGGCAGGCGCAAAATGTCGTTTATCTTGCCTTCGATTGAGAGCAGAGCCTTTATGCCCGACGGGTTGCCGTCTACCGACATAAGTTTGTAGAGAGTATTGAGTTTTCTATGGATTTCCAGCGCTTCGCCGTCGTTTCCGTCGAGTTGTGCATGCACCATAGTCGAGAAAGCCTTGGTTAGCGAATTTCCTATAACCGATATCACGCCCACTGCTCCCAGACCTAAGAGTTCGTAGGTTATGGCATCGTCGCCGCTCAATACGTCGAAATCTTCGGGCTTGGCCTGCATTATGTCTTCGATTTGCGTTATGTTTCCCGATGCTTCCTTTATGGCAACGATGTTGTAGAACTCGCGTGCAAGCCGGAGCGTTGTCTCGGCTGTGATGTTCACTCCCGTGCGTCCGGGAATGTTGTAGAGAATTATCGGTAGGCTCGAAGCCTGTGCAAGGGCTGCAAAGTGGCGGAAGATACCCTCTTGCGTGGGCTTGTTGTATGACGGAGCGGCTGAGAGAATGCCGCTGAAGCCTTCGAGATTTGAAGTTTTCACGGTTTCCACAAGGCGCGCAGTGCAGTTGTCGCTTATGCCGAGCAGCAAAGGTATTCGCCCGTTCACCTTCTTTGTTACTGTCGATTTTATTTGCTCAGCTTCTTCGGGCGAGATGCAAGGCACTTCGCTTGTGCTGCCCAAAACGCAGAGAAAGTCTGCGCCGTTGCTCACTTGGTGTTCCACAAGTTTTTCGAGCGCAGGGAAGTCGATAGTTCCGTCAGTATTGAAAGGTGTAACCAATGCGATTCCCAAACCGCGAAAAGGATTTTTTGTCATCTTTGATTTTAGTATAAAATAGTCATTCTCTGCAAAAATAGCAATAATAGCCCAAATGGGGGCGCGAAAATTGCAGTGTTTATGCTTTTCGTGGCATTAAAAAGTGAAAATGTATGGTTTTAACTTCTCTTTGCCGGATTTTAGGTTGTTGCCATGCGCTTTTCGTGTGCTTTTTCCGCATTTCCCGTTGTGTGGAAGCCAAATATTACATACATTTGCCTATATTGAAACAAATGTAAGACTTGAAAATATGAACGAATACTTTATGCGCCGTGCCATAGCCCTTTCGGAGCAAAGCGTAAAGGACGGCGGCGGTCCGTTTGGGGCTGTGATAGTGAAAGACGGCGAGATTGTGGCAGAGGCATCAAACAGTGTAACCACTGATACCGACCCCACGGCACATGCAGAGGTGAACGCGATAAGAAAAGCTGCAAAAAGGCTTGGCTCTTTCAATCTTGAGGGCTGCGAAATATACACCTCGTGCGAACCATGTCCGATGTGTCTTGGCGCAATATACTGGGCGCATCTTTCTAAGATTTATTATTGCAACACCCGCGAGGACGCTGCCAAAATTGGCTTTGACGACGATTTTATTTACCGCGAGTTCAGCGTCCCCTTGTCGGCACGCAAAATTGCCATTGAGCGTGTTCTTGCAGGCGAGGGCGATTATGTGTTCAAGCAATGGGGAGAGTCGGAAGAAGTGAAGCGCTATTGACCGCTTGAAAAAGGATAGAAAAGCCTAAGAAACAGATGTTTCCGAAAGCATTGCCTATGTAGCGAAAACTATATCCAAGCAAGCTAAAAATTGCAACGCATCTCGTGTTTTACGAGATGCGTTGTAGTGAAAAACTCCGCCGCATCTAATTTTTACGAGATGCGTCGGAATTTAAATTTCATGG
>CAVFYC010000056.1:0-13204 GCA_963626585.1 Christensenellaceae bacterium Phil1
TAAAAACTCCGCCGCATCTAATTTAAATTAGATGCGGCGGAATTTAAATTATGTCTGACCTCGTAAATGCCTAAAGTAACCTCCTCATTTTCAGCGCCCAGAAAAGGAGCGTAACAACAGCCAAAATTCCACCAGCAATTCCTATATAAGCCACTGAAACATTGCTGCAAACCACGCCGCCCAACAATGCGCCGCCGCCAATGCCAAGATTGAAGATTCCGGAGTAGATCGACATTGCCACAGAGGTAGCCTCGGGGCGGGCATGGTCAATCAATTCCGATTGCATGGCCACATTATAAGCCGTAACCGCCATGCCGAGCACCACACACAATACAACAACCGCAATCTTGCATGGCGAAGCCGGCAGAAGCAACAACAAAGTAACGGCAAGCGCACCCAAGCAGAAATCGGAGAAACAATGGCGATGCGAAGTATAGAACCGCGAAAACGCAAAGCTACCCAGCAAACCTGCCACGCCGAAAATCATGAGCGTAGCGGTGATTTGGTCGTTGCTCATGCCAGATACCTGATTCAAAAACGGCTCTATATAGCTGTATCCCGTATAATAAGCCGTGGCAAAAAGGAATGTGATGAAAAACAACGGCATCAGCACCTTGTCTTTCAGCAAAGAGGGCAACATCTTCACCTTGAAACCACCACGGCTCGGCACATCGGGAAGCGTAAACCATATATAAACCAAAGAAACAAAGGCAAAGATTCCGATACTAAGGAACGTAGCTCTCCAACCTATCCACAAGCCGATGATTCGGCCCAACGGCAAACCGAAGATAATGGCCACCGATGTGCCGGTAACCACCATGCTCAACGCCAAAGACCGGTATTTTTCGGGGACAATGCGCACAGCTATCGGCGAAACTATCGACCAGAAAATGGAATGCGAACAAGCCACGCCGATGCGGGATATCATGAGCATCTCGTAGCACGATGAGAAAAACGACATCACTTGGAAAACTACAAACACCAGCATCACGCCCAAAAACAACTTGCGCAAATTGATACGCGATACCAGCAACATCAAAGGCAAAGAGAGCAACATCACCATCCATGCGTACACGGAAATAAGCATGCCCGACTTAGCCTCGCTTATTCCAAAGTCAGAAGATATACTGCTCAACAAACCAATCGGGATAAACTCCGACGTATTGAATATAAAGGTTGCACACGTAATGCCGACAAGAGGCAACCAAAATCCAAAAGACTTCTTTTCGTTCATATTTCTTCAAATATTACTTCCATACCAATTAAAAGGTCGCAAAAGTAACAATTTTGTACTATACTCCGAAGTTTCTGTAATTCAAAAGCCAAACGCTAACGTTTTTTCAATGTTTTGGGGTAAATTTGCAACGTGGAACGATTTAATGTACATATATTGGGCTGCGGTAGTGCCAAGCCAACCGCCCGACATTTCCCAAGCGCGCAAATCATAAACGTGCACGAAAAACTATATATGATAGACTGCGGCGAAGGAGCGCAAATACAAATGTGCAAAAGCCATGTAAACTTCTCAAGGCTCGACAACATTTTCATTTCCCACCTTCACGGCGACCATTGCTTCGGACTTATCGGACTGATATCCACATACAATCTGCTCGGAAGAAGCTCGGATTTGAACATCTACGCACCACAAGGACTCGGCGAGACACTAAATTTGTTGTGCAACGAATTCTGCAAGGAAATGAACTACAAAGTAATTTTCCATGCCGTAGATACGAAACTCCACCAAAAGATTTACGAAGACCGCACAGTGGAGGTGTTTTCAATTCCACTCGTACACAGAATTCCCTGCTGCGGTTATATGATTTGCGAAAAGCAGAAACTGCCGCACATCAAGCGAGACATGATTGACTACTACCACATTCCTGTTTACGCAATAAACGGAATAAAACAAGGCAACCCTTGGATTACTGAAGAAGGCGAACGCATTCCGTGCGAATGGCTCACCACTCCCGCCGACAAGGCACGCAAATACGCTTATTGTTCCGACACAATTTACATTCCCCAACTGAAGGAAATCATAAAAGGCGTGGATTTGTTGTATCACGAAGCTACTTTCGGCAAAGACAATGAGCAAAGAGCTAAAGAGACATTTCATTCCACCGCAGCCCAAGCGGCTACAATTGCAAAGGAGTCTGATGTAAAAAAACTCGTAATAGGTCATTTTTCGTCGAGATACAACGATGAAAACATTCTGCTTGAACAAGCCAAGGAAGTATTCAGCGAAACTTATCTCGCAGACGAGAACAAAATATTTGAAATACGATGAAAAAAATACGGCATACCGAAATAATAAAACGCATAGCCCCTGCATTGGCAATACTTATCAGTTTCAGTCCGATGCTTGTGAGTTGTGTGCCGTCGATGCTCGCTACAAAAATGCTCAAAGTAGCTTTGCAGCCCACCAATACCTCGCGCGACACCGCCGAAGCCTGGAAAAACGAAATCCAAGAATATCCTTACGTGGGCGCCTGGCGGGACAGTTTGCGCCAAGCGGGAGCAATGCGCGACACGTTCATTACCGCGCCCGACTATGCCAATTTACACGCATTATATATAAAATCTCCACAAAATTCCAACAAAACAGCCATTATAGTGCACGGACACACTTCTTCTTCCGTGGGAGTTGCGCATCTCGGCTATATGTATAATCGTGATCTTGGTTATAATGTTATTATGCCCGACCTTCGTCTTTCGGGACTTAGCGACGGAGATCATTACACCATGGGGTGGAACGAACGCAAAGACGTAGAACTGTGGATAACCTTTGCGTCGAAATTGTTCTCGGACACCACACAGATTATAGTGCACGGCGTTTCAATGGGAGCAGCTACCACAATGATGGTCTCGGGCGATACTTTGTCGAAAAACGTAAAGTGTTTTGTTGAAGACTGCGGCTACACTTCCGTATGGGAACAGTTTCGCTACGTTCTTGCAAAGGATTATCACATTTCAAGTCTGTCGTTGTTGAAAGCCGCACAGAAAAAGGCGGAAAAGTTATATAATCTGAATTTCAAGAAAGCCTCTTCAGAGGAGCAGGTAAAGCGTAGCGATTTGCCTATGCTCTTTATTCATGGCGACCAGGACACATACGTTCCGGTCAAGATGGCAGAACAATTATATAAGGCCAAGCCAGAACCGAAAGAGCTTTGGATTGTTCCGGGTGCGACGCACGCCCAATCTTATAAGGTGGCTCCCAAAGAATACACACAGAAGATTAAAGAATTCGTAAACAAATATATCGGGGAATGAATAGGTTTCTGCTTTGCGCCATTGTTGTTTTGTTTGCCGGCATTACCGTTGTAAGCGGCAAGCGAGTAATTACCGGCGACGAGCGCACAGAGCTTTATCTTCCTTTGATTGAAGGAAAACGTGTGGCGTTGTATTCCAACCACACGGGAATTGCCAACGACAAGCACGTAGTTGATCTTTTAATTGAGAACCGCGTAAACGTTGTTACGATATTCTCTCCCGAGCACGGGTTTCGGGGAAATGCCGACGCGGGGGAGAAAGTTGGAAGTTCGGTTGACGAGAAAACGGGAATACCTATCTGTTCTCTTTACGGCAACAAGGAAAACGAAAATGCCCCGGACTTCGATGTTCTTTTGGTAGACATTCAAGACGTGGGGCTGCGTTTCTATACCTACTACGTTACGATGTGGAAACTCATGAACCGGTGTGCGAAATCCGACAAGGAAGTTATTGTGCTCGACCGCCCAAATCCTAACGGTTTCTATGTAGACGGTCCGATTCTCGACATGAAATTTCGTTCCGGGGTGGGTTGGCTTCCAATTCCTATAGTCTATGGTATGACGCTTGGCGAACTTGCGCAAATGATCAACGGAGAAAATTGGCTCGACAACGGCATGAAATGCAAACTTAAAGTGATTCCGTGCAAAAACTACAGCCGCAAATCCCGCGCACAAATAACCGTTCCGCCCTCTCCCAACCTTCCAAACATGCGTGCAATCTATCTCTATCCCTCCACATGCTTTTTCGAAGGAACGGTGATGAGTTTGGGACGCGGCACATCAAAGCCTTTTCAAATTTACGGGCACCCCGACATGACGCAATGCGCCTTTGCCTTTATTCCGCAAAGCCGAAACGGAGCCAAGAACCCTCCGCTCAAAGGCAAGCTCTGTTACGGAAAAGATTTAACGGCCCTGAATATCGACGACATCTGCAAACGGGGCATCAATCTCGGTTATGTGATAGACGCATACGAGAACTTGAACATCGGCGAACGCTTCTTCACCAACTTCTTTGACCTCTTGGCAGGAACCGACCGGATAAGAAAAATGATAACAAGCGGCTACGGAGCAAAGGAAATCGAAAAATCCTGGAAACAAGACGTCAAAGATTTCAAGAAACGCCGCAAGCCATACCTTATATATAGATAGCAATAAAAAACATAGTATATGAAATTCTCAAAATCATTCAAACTACTATTATTATCAACCCTGTTTTTTCCGATATGCGTATACGCTCAAAACGATGTCAGACATTATTTAAACGATGTCAGTTCTCTTTTAAATAATATCGGTTCTCGTGAATACGCCATCGGACGTATTTCTGTGGAAGACGTAAAAGACAGTGCCAACACGCTTTACTTCTATGCTTCCACCAATTGTGCCTACCTTTCTTTCAACGAGAAAAACGTGGAGGAGATATATGCGAAAACGCGCGCGCTACTTCCGGAAAACTATGCCAAGAGAAAATTGGCAATAATAGCCGATGAGCACGAAATTAGCGAATATATTCCGGCGGCAAGGCGTTCAAAGAAAACCAAGACGCTGAAATTTACACGCCCCGACCAGACCCCGTTGGTAACAAATGCGTCATCGTTGATAAATCCCGACAGAGGACTCGAAGGAAAACACATTGTGGTTTGGCCAAGCCACGGGCGATATTACGAACAAAAGCTCACAAGATGGGAATGGCAGAGAGCAAGAATGTTTATGACCGTGGAAGATCTTTATACCCGCAGCTACGTAATGCCGTTCCTTGTTCCCATGCTCGAAAAAGCTGGAGCAAACGTGCTGATTCCGCGCGAGCGCGACACACAGACCGAGGAAATCATCGTTGACAACGACAACGGAATCGACAAAGGCTCTGCATATTCCGAGACTAACGGGAAAGAATCGTGGACAACGGGACAAGAAAAAGGTTTCGCGCATCTACGCCCGATATACAAAGACTTCGAAAATCCTTTCACCGAGGGAACTTACCGCGAAACGCCTACCGTGAGCCGCAACGACACAAGCAGTATAGTTTGGAAGCCACTGTTCAAGAAATCCGGCGAATATGCGGTGTACGTTTCCTATCATACCGTTGCCAACAGCACCGAAGATGCCTCCTACACCGTATTTCATCGCGGCGTTGCCACACAGTTTAAAATCAATCAGGCTATGGGTAGCGGCACCTGGGTATATCTCGGCACTTTTGACTTTGGCACGGGTTGCAACGACTCAAACCGTGTGGTTTTAAGCAATTATTCGAGCAAAAAAGGCAGGATTGTTACAGCCGATGCCGTACGCTTTGGCGGCGGAATGGGAAACATTGCACGCCACAACGCACCCGATGACACCGCAAGCAAAGATTATTCCTATGTAACGAGCACTTATCCGCGCTTCACCGAAGGCGCGCGCTACTATATGCAATGGGCCGGCGTTCCCGACTCAGTTTATTCACCCTCCAACGGGAAAGACGACTACCGCGACGATTATGTAAACCGCGGCATTTGGGTAAACTACATCGCCGGCGGGTCTTCGGTATATCCCGAGGGAAAAGGTTTGAACATTCCCGTAGATCTTTCGTTCGCTTTCCATACCGACGCAGGAACATATAAGAGCAACAAAATCGTAGGTACGCTCGGAATCTACTCGACAAAGGAATACGACGGAAAATTCTATAACGGTTCTTCGCGTTTTCTCTCTCATGATTTGTGCGATCTCATTCAGAGCAATATCGTAAACGATGTCCGCAAACTTTATCTGCCTGAATGGGCGCGCCGCGGCAAATGGAACAAACCCTACTACGAAGCTTGGGGACCGCGAGTGCCTGCAATGTTGCTCGAGTTGCTGTCTCATCAGAATTTCGCCGATATGCGTTACGGTCTCGACCCGCGTTTCCGTTTCACTGTCAGCCGCGCGGTCTACAAAGGCATGCTTCAATTCATTTCCTCGCAATATGGCACACCCTATGTGGTTCAGCCGTTGCCCGTTTCGCATTTTGCGATGGAATTCACGGCACCGGGTTCAAACGAGGTGGAACTTTCCTGGCGCGCAACCAATGACAGTCTCGAACCCACCGCAACTCCGGAGAAATATATCGTATATAAGAAAATCGGAGACGGGGATTTCGACAACGGAACTCAGGTCGACGCCACTTCATGGCGCACAATAATTCCACGCGATACGGTTTGCAGTTTCAAGGTAACGGCTGTAAATCGCGGAGGAGAGAGTTTCCCGTCGGAAATACTCTCTGCCGCACGCACGGGAAGCACTCTGACTGCGACGGCAACTACATCAAAGACGAAAAAGAAGAAAGATGCGAAAAACGAGGTCAAAGCTGATTTCAAAAACGACAATGTTATGCTGATTGTCAACGGGTTCACGCGCGTCAGTGCGCCTGCCGATTTCGTTGCTCCCGCACCTGCCGACACCGCCCTCGCCGGTTTTCTCAACGATGTGGACCATGGTGTGCCCTATATCCAAGATTTCAGCTACATTGGCGATATGAAGAATTTCTATCGCGGCGAACCTTGGCACGATGACGATTCGGGAGGATTCGGCGACAGTTATGGCGACTACGAGACCAAACTTATTGCGGGCAACACCTTCAACTATCCGTCGGTTCACGGCAAAGCGGCTCTCGCGGCAGGCATGTCGTTCGTTTCGTGCAGCAGCGAGGCGGTGGAAGACAGCATTGTGTCGCTACAATCCTACAAGGCGGTGGATTTGATACTCGGCAAACAGATGCAAAGTAAGATGGGAAACGGCGGATACTACCCCATATCATTCAAGACATTCCCCCAAAAATTGCAGCAAGCCATTACCGAATATACAAACGGGGGCGGAAACATCTTTACATCGGGTTCGTATGTTGCAACCGACCTTTGGTGTAATCCGTTGGTGCCTTCTGCAAAGGAAGACCGCGATTTTGCGCAAAACGTGCTGCATTACAAATGGCGCAACAACCGCGCTGCGCGCACAGGGCTCGTAAAGAGCGTGGACTCGCCGGCCAAACAGTTCACCGGCGACTATAATTACTACAACACTCTCAATGCAGAGAGCTACGTGGTGGAGTCGCCCGATGGAATAGAACCAGCCGACAACGAAGGATGTACGATTATGAGATACACGGAAAACAATCTAAGCGCGGCAGTAGCATGGAGCGGAAAATATCGCGCCATAACATTGGGTTTCCCGTTTGAGTCAATCAAAAACGAAGCCTCGCGAAAGGAACTCATGCACCAAGTTTTGCAATACTTCAACCTGGTGAAATAATCTGCTACGCAAATCATCACAACAAAGGCTGGTTCCGTATTGAGAATCAGCCTTTTGTTTTACTCCACTGCCATTACAATTCACGGCAAATCCTACATCAGAAAAACTACATCGGTTGTCGTAAAAACTCCGGGCCACCAAATTTAAATTCCGCCGCATCTAATTTAAATTAGATGCGGCGGAGTTTTTAACAAAATCCGACCTCGTTTTTAGGACAATACACACCGCGAAAATACAATCAACTTTTAGTAACTTTGCAGCGATTTTTGACAGAAAGGAAATGAACACAAAAACAAAAGGATACCTTTTAGGCGCAATTGGCGCGGCAAGCTACGGCACGAATCCCATATTTGCAATACCTTTATACAGAGACGGAATGGACGCTGCGAGCGTATTGTTTTTCCGTTACCTGTTGGCGCTCCCCGTGATAGCGCTCATGATAAAACTTCGCGGGCGCGACTTCAAGCTCCACGGCCGTTACGAAATAATTGCAGCCGTTCTGATGGGAGTTTTGATGGCTCTGTCTTCGCTCGCGCTCTTTGTGAGTTACGACTACATGGGAGCTGGTATAGCCTCCACCCTACTTTTTCTCTACCCCATCATGGTGGCGGTGATTATGAGCGTGTTTTTCAAGGAACGAGCTGGCTTGGTAACTGCATTAAGTATATTGCTCGCATTGGCAGGAGTGTTTCTTATTTCCATAAAGCCCGGTGGCGAAATGGTAAGCCTTGTAGGCACAATTTTCGTGTTCGGTTCTGCCCTTTCCTATGCCATATATCTTGTATGCGTCAACCAATGGAATGTGCTCAAAGCCATGCCTACGCTCAAACTCACCTTTTATGTGATACTAATCGGTGCGATAATGTTTGGCGGCATAGCCTTGTTGGGAAAAGGAATGGCTATACCCCACACAGGATATATGTGGTTCAACGTAATATGTCTGGGCGTGCTTCCCACAGCCTTGTCATTCTACAGCACAACTCACGCTATAACTTTAATTGGGTCCACTCCAACCGCGATATTGGGCGCACTCGAACCTCTGACAGCCGTTGTGCTCGGAGTTTTTGTGCTCGGCGAACCAATGACAATGAGAATTGCATGGGGATTTATACTCGTAATTTCCGGAGTAAGCCTCATCGTAGCAAAAGGAAGCGTCTCCACTGCAATAATAAGGATACGCAAAATGTTTCCGCGAAAGAACTAAGCCCCAATACGCCATGCCAAAAATTCTAACAGCAATATTGTTGGCACTGACAGCCTTGCCCCTGCAATTAAAAGCCGACGAAATAACATACCAAAAGGAAGATTCCGCAGAAATCGCGGTATTGTTAAGCGCAAAAGGCACACATTCCCCACTCTATTTCGCAAAAAAACTGTTGGGACGCCCTTACGTGGGACAAACTCTCGAAATTAACGAAGAAGAACAGTTGGTTGTAAATCTACGTGAGTTGGATTGCACCACACTCGTGGAAACATCTGCCGCACTTGCGTTGGCAGAAAAAAACAACGAGAGATCTTTTGCCGGATATTGCAAAGCGTTGAAACAACTGCGCTATCGCAACGGAAATATAAGCGGCTACGCCTCGCGCCTACACTATTTCTCGCAATGGATAGCCGACAACGTTGCAAAAGGACTCGTTGAAGACATCGGCAAAAGCGGAGGATTTCCTTTTACGGCAAAGCAAGAAATAAATTTGTCGTTCATGACAAAAAATCCACAGTATTACCGCCAACTGAAAGCCGATGAAGATTTGCGCAAAGAGATTGAAAAACAAGAAAAATCAATCAACGGCACAATTGTAAACTATATTCCAAAAAATTTGCTCAACCTCGACAAAACAAAACTAAGCTGCATTCACGACGGAGACATTATAGCCCTGGTTACAAGCAAAGACGGACTCGACATAAGCCACGTGGGAATCGCAATATGGAAAGGAAACAAACTGCATCTGCTTAATGCTTCGTCGTTGAAGCACAAAGTTGTTGCTGACAGCCAATCCCTTTACGAATATCAAAGGAAACGGCAAACCCAATTGGGAATCCGCGTTATTCGGCTGCGTTGAAAAGCGATTCAAGTGCCGGCTTCACATTACGCATCTGCACAAGAATCGCATTCTTGCGCTTTTGAAGATAAGCAGACGGCTTTGAAGAATCAAACTTCAAGGGATTGGGCAAACTTGCTGCGATAAGCGCGCACTCAGATTTGGAAAGATTCTCCGCATTGGTATTGAAATGTCGTTTTGCTACGGCGTCAGCGCCATAAATGCCGTTGCCCATTTCAATACTGTTGAGATAAACTTCCATGATACGCTGCTTGCCCCAAACAAACTCTATCAAAACCGTAAAATAAGCCTCGAAACCTTTGCGAACCCAAGAAGAAGCGGGCCAAAGAAAGACATTTTTTGCCGTTTGCTGGCTTATAGTACTTCCGCCACGCTTACGTTTTCCTTCAATGCGGTCTATCGCTGCGTTTTGAATCTGTTTCAAATCAAAACCATGGTGTTCCATAAAAAGTTGGTCCTCTGACGCAACAACGGCAACAGGCAAATTCTTGCTGATATGGTCGAACGAAACCCAATGATGGTGCAGTTTTATTTTTTCACCCTTTGCGTGTTGCTGGAAAAGGCGTATCACCATTAAAGGAGTGGCATAAACCGGCACGTACTTGTATATAAACACCATTCCTATTGATGAAACAAAAAAGCCGACCAATATCCAAAGAAGGATATGCTTTATGATGGATTTGAAAAGAAACATTTTTCGTTTTATAACAAACAAACCGCCGGAACGGAACTGCTCCGGCGGTTTTATATACCTTGGATTTTATTTATTTCAGCGTGCCTTCTTGAGCAGATTGGATCATTTGCTGACTTGCGTACATGTAGATTTCCACACGACGGTTCTGCTCGCGACCACTTGCGGTGGAATTATCCTGTACAGGGTTCTGCTCGCCAAAACCTTCGGTCTTTTTAATCTGCTTTCCGTTAACGCCGCAAGACTTAAGGTAGGCCTCAACAGCCTGTGCGCGCTTCTGCGAAAGTTCAAGGTTCTTGGCTGCGCTTTGTTCGGCAGTAGAATTTTTCCAGCCCTGATTGTCGGTATAACCTTGGATTGCAACGTCAACATCTTGGTTCTTGTTTAGAACATTCTGCGCGAAATCGTTCAAAGAACTCTTTGCGGCTGCGCTCAATTCGGACTTGCCCGTACCGAAAAGGATGCCGGAATCAAAAGTACACTTCACAGCGCTAAGGCCATTGTTGTCTGTTACTTCTTCCACCTTTGCATTCTCTACGGTCTCGGCTTGTTTTTTCACCTTGTCCATTTTGTTGCCGATAAGAATGCCTGCGCCTGTACCTACAGCCGCTCCTATCACAGCTCCAACGCCTGCGTTTCCGGCCACCTTGCCTATCAAGCCGCCAAGAACCGCGCCGCTACCGCCGCCAATGATTCCACCTTTTGCTTTATTGCTCATAGTGCTGCAGCCACTCATTATCAAAGCTACGCTAAGAACTATTGCGGAAACTTTCATTGCTTTCATATCACGAATGTATTTTTTGATTAATACTTTATGGTTTCTTTAATTAAAACGGCAGGTCGTCAGAGCCGCCAGTTGCGAAAGGATCAGGAACATTGTTCGGATCGTTTTGCACAGGAGGCGTTTGCGGAGCATAGCCTGCGCCGGAATTTACAGCCGGAGGCACAGGAGGTACGGGGGCTGCGGCAGGAACTGCGCGCCATGCGCGAATATCGTTGAACCAACGGCCATTGTATTCATGCGCATCAATATCAAACGAAACTGTGTACTCGCCGCCCATCTGCAAATTGAATTGTTTTAGACGATCTTCGCCAAAAACGGTAAACACACACTTGCGAGGATATTGTTCATGGGTCTCTATCACGAAATCCTGCGTTTTCCACGGATTGCCCGAGGTTTTCGACGTACCGCTTCTTGGTTCGCCTACAAAAATTATCTTTCCTGTTATATCCATTGGTTGATTTTATTTTCCTTTTGATTTGCAAAGCTAACAATTTTACCTTTCATATTGCGCTAATTGCCTATAAAAAATGCTTAACGTGCCGTAGCCAAACAAAAAAATCCGCCCCACGCCAATCTATAGCGCAGGGCGGATTGAGTTAATTCAATGCGGTTTTATTTCACTTCGATATTGGTAACTTTTGCCACCTTGTTTTCTTCGGGCAACTTGGGCAATTCCACATGAAGCACCCCGTTGTCGACTTTTGCAGAAATCTTGGTGCGATCCACATCGTCGGGCAAAATCATTGCCTGCTGGAATTTCGAGTAAGAGAACTCGCGGCGCAAATAGCGTCCCTTCTTCTCGTCCTTCTTTTCGTTTTTCTTCTCCATGGCTATGACAAGATTGCCATCGTCATCGATATGAATGTTGAAATCTTCCTTTGTCATTCCCGGAGCTGCAACTTCAACCGTATAATCTCCGTCGTGTTCCACAACATTTATCGCAGGTTCCGTTGCATTTGCCTTCTCCATCCACTCGTTATCGAAAAAATCGTTGAAGATACTCGGTAACCAATTCTGATTTCTCTTTGCTAACATTGCCATAATTCAAATCTCCTATTTTTATATGTTTATAATCTGTTTTCGAACCCCTTAGGCGTTTCCGCTTCCGGCGTTCACTTAATATATCGCAAGTTGTGTGCCAAATGTGCCACGACGTATTTCAAACGAAAGCCGAGCGACAAAACCGGACAAACCGTGCCAAAAACAGACAAAACGACATTTTTTGACAGTACACTATACACCTGCAGCGCCATACCGGTTTTATTTGTAAAGCAAACGCATCTCCAAAATACTTTGCGGCACCTTGTTTTTACCACATAAAACAAGCTAAAAAACTACAAGGCATCTCGTAAAAACTCCGCCGCATCTAATTTAAATTAGATGCGGCGGAATTTAAATTATGTCTGACCTCGTAAAAACGATATCAAGAGCCGGTTTTACGGCTTCTTATATAGAAGATAATTTTGGGGGATTATTTTTGTCTATAATCATTACACTATCATACATCATCATTAAAATATTTTCTTTGTATTCTCCGATTATGCTTTCATTGATTTTCCCTTCCATATTATTCTGAATCAGTTTAAAAAAATCAACCCCTGCACCAAATGCGTGAAGATATGCTCCTCCAAATCGCGGATTAATTTCGCTGAGATAGTATTCGCCATTTTTGTACCAAAAGTCCATATCCACAGGGCCGTTGAATTCTAACACGTTACAGATTTCGTTTATAAAATCGAATAACTTCGGATCTTTGAAAGAAATTGTTTTACTTGCTCCGCCTATCTTGGTTTCAAGTTTCTTCTTGGAAAAAGCAGCAACAGGTTTATGACTAATGCAATCGACATATACATCTGCATCACAATCACCATTTGTCATAAATTCTTGAATGATATAGTTGAATTTGCCTTCTTTTATATATGATTCAAGTTCTTCCATTGTATTACATTTATGGATGCCAACGCTTCCACTACCTGTTCTAGGTTTGATAAACACAGGAAATTCTATTTCATGTGCTTCGTATCCTTTTCTAAATTTCTCCAAAGTGTCATATGTTAGAACGGTTCGAATATTTTGAGACGTAAGGTATTTGAACATCTCGAATTTGTCAAAGCAATAATGAGCAGTTGTTTCTGTAGGAGCA
>CAVFYC010000056.1:13305-13816 GCA_963626585.1 Christensenellaceae bacterium Phil1
AAGTACCAAAATATTCTCTTCTTCAAAAAGTCTACGATTTTTGGCCAACAATTCGATTTCGGGGTCAATGAGTGTGGTTATTGCCTTAACATTATTCTTTTTAGCAATTGTTCGTATAATGTCAAGGTATTCGGAAGAATCTATACGCGGGACTAAAAAACTTTTGTCGGCAGCATAGAGAGCAGGAGCGGTGTCTTGTAAATCTGTTGCAATAATCTCGCAACTATTGCCAAGAGATTGTTTTAAGAATTTAAGCAGTTGGGCACGTCTTCCACAACTGCAAAACATAATGTTGTTCATTTTGTCTTTGCGTTATTAGTTGTAACAATGATATTGAGAGTAACTAACAGGGCAAAGACAGTGAACTATATAAATTCCTAAGCCTTTACCCCCCCCGTTAACTTGATTTAACATAATAAATGGAGTTGTTTTTCTAATGTTGTTGGATAAGTTTTTGTCAAGATTTGCCATTTCTTCAACAATGTTTTGATAGCATTGTCGGGAAACGATG
>CAVFYC010000057.1:0-13800 GCA_963626585.1 Christensenellaceae bacterium Phil1
AAATCCCGTGCAGGGGTTTCTGCACGGGATTTCTTGGTGTGTTATGCCGTCCGGCGTGAGCCGGAAAAGCGTTCTGGTTTGTTTACTTCACGAGCACTTTCTTCTTGCCTATTACGTAGATGCCTTTGGCAAGTCCGTTGGTTGCTTTGGCTGCCTTGACGTTCTTCTTCACAAGCACGCCGTCGGTGGTGTATACGCTTACGATTTCGTTGCTCTTGATGATGTTGGCATGGATGCCGGTTGCGATTTCTACGAGGCCGCTTACGGGAACGGTGTAGTCAACTGAAGCTTCGGCATCGATGTTGATTGCGTTTACGTTAACGTATGCGCCGAGCGGGTTTACGGAATGCTGGCCGTTTACTACGTATGCAGAATCGTTTGCGAAGTAGATGTTGCCTTGCGGGAGCTCAGATATGAGGCTGAATGTACCGTAGAGTCCGTTTGCGCTGGCAAGTGTGCGGCTCACGTTACCGCCATGGAGCGGATTGAGATTGATGGTGATTTTCTCGGAATTGTCGTAGGGCTGACCGCCGTCGATAATCATTATAAACGGAGTGCCCGCGGGAATGCCGCCTATCTCGTCGTCAGGAACAAATTCGGTGAGGTTGATTCCGGTAACGGTCTTGCCGTCGTCAGCGAGTTCGTAGCCGCAAATCTTGTAGGTTTGAACGTCGTGTCCGTCGGTTTCGCATGTGGGAAGTGCCTCTGTGTCGAACGGATTGACCATTGCGTAAGCTTTGTCGGAGTAGAAGTTGAGTTTACGTGTCATCTCGTCGGGAATTACTTCCATTGCCCATGCTCCGAAACCGTCTTTCACTGTGGTTTGGCCTGTGAACCAACCCACGCCGGGGAGACCTACGTTCGGGTGAATACCATATGCTGCGTTGAGGTCGGCAGTTGTGTAGATTGCGAACTGACCGTCGCCGAGTGCTTCGAGACGTACGGGGCCGCGGTTTATGGGCCAGCCGTTTCCTACGCATATCATGTTGTAAACGCAAGGCTCGCCAGTGGCTTCGAACTTCCATACACGGCGCATATCGGTGTAGTTGTCTTCCAATCCGCTGCAACCTAATCCGTCTACAGAGGTATATCCGCCCATGTAGGTGTACAATCCTTTGGCAGGAACACCGCGGTTGGAGTTGGTTACACCGTCGGCGCAACTTACGAAATACCATGTGTTGGGATCAGGACCGATCATGGAATTGCGGAGAGCGTTGTAGGCACGGGTGAGAAGGGTATCCAGACGTGCTACTTCGCGTTGGTTGATGTCTACGAACGGACGTGCTGCGTCTACTTCGGCGAATGCGGTTTCGAAATCATCTACCTTGTCTTCGGGATAGCAGAACATGTCGTCGCCCGGAACAATGCTAGGAGCCAACTCGGTTGCCTTTTCGTAGATATTGTAAAGGTCGGCGGTGTCTTTCCATACGAGGAGGAAGTTGTTGTATGCGGCCTTGAAGTCAGCAATATCCTGCGAAGTTACATTGCCTGCGTCAACTTTTGGCTGGGCTGCGGAAATGGCTGCACGGAGATCCTTTACAGCCTGAAGGATTTCGGGATCGTTTAGCTCTGGATTCAATTCGCCGGTCATAGGATAGGCATTGAATTCCGAGAAAGTAAAGTAGGGTTTGCTGTGAAGGCCCAAATCCATTGTGTTGGTCTTGATCACTTTCATGTTGAGGTAGCGATAAGGCCTGGAAGTCGTGATAGGATTTGTTGAAGTGAATTCCGGATCTTCTGCAGCGGTTGGATATCCTGCTTCGGGGTTCTTGCGTTCGCCGATGTACTCCCAATTTACAGCGTCGTCGCTTACGTAGAATTGTACGTCAACCGGGCGATACATAGCTTTCCACGAAGAACCGCGGGCACGCCAATGCAAACCGATGTGGGTGGGAAGTTTTTTGCCTTCGCCCGCATCTACGCGAATTGCATGGTAGTCGTTCAAAGAAGTGCCGTCCACGCACGAAGAACTCCAGGCGCTGATGCAGAAAGAATCAAAGTTGTTATCGATAAGATTATTGAGATCGGAGCTTTCTGTTGACTGATTCGTAATGAAGAGCTGCGACTTGTCGGTAACGATAGGCGATGTCATGTCGATGGTATACACTGAGTCGGCAGTGGCATACGCGTTTGCATTGATGATAAGGTTCTTCAGCGTATCGGTGCGGAGTTTCTGCGGATAGAGGTTGGCTATTTCTTCCACTTCAGCGTCTGTGTATTTGTGCAGATACGTTGCAGTTCCGTTTCCAGTGCCTATCCATACGAGGTCGGTTGCGTAGAGATAGTTCATGTTGCTGGCATTGATCACTCTGTTTGAGAGATTGAATTGCTCGCCGCTGACACGGGTTATATACTGGTCGGTGGATTGTGTTTTTGCAAGGTTGATACTTGCACCTGCTGAGACGAGGTCGGTGGAGTTTACGTATTCTTTAGAAACATAGTTCTGAATGGAGTAACGTCCTTCGCCGAGTTTTTTGATTTTCCAGATATAGGCAGGATTGTCCATCTCCCAATTAAAGGAGTAAAGCCAGCCGGAGTTGCCGTTTATGGTCAGGGCGCTTCCTGTTTTGGTTGTAACGGCCTTTGCATAGGGAGTGTTTGAAAGGGAGTAGTATCCGTCGGTAACTTCAACGAGCGAAGCGTCGAGTGCGTCTTTTGCTGCGTTGAATTTCTCGAGTTGTGCTTTGCATACTTCTTCGGTAGGAGTTGTTACGGAGTCTTCGAGGATTTTCTTCGATGCTTGGAGTTCGAGTTCCAATGCGTCGAATGCAGCCTGAGAGTATTGTCCGGGGTCGGTACCAAAGGTATAGTCGCTTGCTTGGAAGGCATTGACTTTTGCATCGAGGAGGTCGAAGTTTTTGGAAGCCTCGGCTGCTGCAAGGTCTTCTGCGCTCACGGGTTCAAGTCGCCACGAGCCTTCGCTGCTTACGTTCTTGTCTACCCAGTTTCCGATGGGGCCTACGGTAGCGTTGCCGCTGTTGTGATGCTGAATGTTGTAGGTCCAATTAGCTCCGAGGCAGTGAATGTTGAACTGGCCCGAGGGGGTGATGTTCTCGAACACCTGCTCCATTTGCTGGGTATCTGTCATGTACATGTTGGTTTCCTGGCCGTCGATAACGTCGTTGTGGAAAACATACTGCCCTGTGGCTGCACTCTGAATTGAGTAGTTGCCCGAAGGAAGTTTCTTGATGTTCCACATAAAGAGGATTTTGTTGTCCTTCTTCTTCCAGCCGGGATAATTGCCCTCGTAGGGAGCAAACCATGCCATTGAGTCTTTGTCGGCAAAGGCGCTGTAAGTGGTAATGATGTAGTAGGTGCCATCGGTTACAGGGTTGATGGCAGCTTCTACCTTTTCTTTTGCGGCTTTCAGCTTTGTGCACATCGCAGCCTTTTCCTCGTCGGTAGCCGAGGTGCTGCTTGCCATTTGAATGGCATCGGAGTAGGTGTTGTAGAAATCCGCATAGACAGCTTCGTCGCCCACGTAGCCCGGCGCAGTGCCGTAGGCATAATCGTCGACGCCAAACTTAAAACTGTCTAAAAGTTCTTGAAGAGTCATCTCTTCCTCTGTGTCGCCATCATCGTTTGATGCCCACACAGTTGCATAGGGGGCTGCAATCAGTAGCACCGCCATTGCAATGAATTTAGAGAAAAATTTTAGCATAAGCTTAGATAGGTATTAGTTGATAATATATATAATGTCTCCTTGTATTGAAATTGTGGGAACGGTGTGAGCACCGTTCCCATTTATTCCGTGGCTAGACTTTGCTTGCATTTAGATTTGTTAGTGAATATTGATTTGTACGATTGCAAATATAGTAAACCTTACATATTAACAAAGACTTTTTTTGACTTTTTCAGGGCGTTCTATGAAAAAATAATCGTTTTGTGCGTTTTTGCCCCTTGTGAGATTGCAAAACGTGCTTTGCTTTTTGCCCGTTTTAAGCGTTTTTTCGCTTTTCATGACAGATTGTTTATTAAAAGAAACTAACTTTTATCACGGAATGCTTTGCTGGCTGTGCCGATTGCGTAAAACGGCCGAAAGTTTTGCTATCTGCGCCGGTCAATGGTGCTATTAGTATCTGTGGATAACCATGCAGAAAAACCTATATAAAATTTCGAAAAAACGATGTCTGACATAATTTAAATTAGATGCGTCGGAATTTAAATTAGATGCCTTGGAGTTTTTACGATATCCGATGTAGGAAAAACCGTGTGGTGATGCGGGTTTTGAGAGACCGTGAAAAGGGGAGGTTTTGCCGCAGGTTGCGGGCTGTTTATACGGGGTCGGCGTCGAAGAATACGTTAACGCGAAATTCGGCGCGTATGGCCGCCGCGCTGCTGCGCAGAAAATTCCTCACGGCAGCAGGGGAGGCGTTGAGGGGAACCTTGAGCATTATCTGGCGAATGTATTCAAGTTTCACACGGCTCACCGGCGGATTGGCAGGACCGAGCATGTTGTCGCCAAAGGCGGGCCTCATCTTTTCGGCAAGGGCACGTGCTGCATCGTCAACGCGACTAAGGTAGCGGCTTTTCAAGAAAATATAAATCAAACGGCAAAGGGGCGGAAATTCAAATGCCTCGCGTTCCTGCATCTGGGATTCATACATGCCGATATAGTCGTTCTTCACCACGAAGTCAATAAGCGCGGAGTCGGGCTGCGAAGTCTGCAACACCACAATGCCGCGCGTGTTTCGCCGTCCCGCTCTGCCTGCCACCTGCGACATCATCTGAAAGGCGCGCTCGTGGCTCCGGAAATCAGGAACGTTCATTGCGGTGTCGGCATTGAGGATTCCTACCACTTTTACATGGTCGAAATCCAAACCTTTCGAGACCATCTGCGTGCCTATAAGCACATCGGTCTTGCCGTCGCGGAATGCCGATAGAATTTCATCGTATGAGTTTCGCCCGCGTGTGGTGTCGAGGTCGAGCCGGGCGGTTCTTGCCTCGGGAAAAACCTTTCTCACATCGGCTTCCACCTGTTCCGTGCCTATTCCGCGGTCTACGAAATGAGTGCCGCCGCATTTGGGGCATTTTTCGGGCATTCGGTAGTTTGCGCCGCAGTAGTGGCACGAAAGTCTGTCGGATATCTTGTGGTAGGTGAGGCTTACGTCGCATTTTTCACACTTTGGAATCCACCCGCAATCCTTACATTCGAGAAACGATGCGTAACCTCGGCGGTTCTGGAAAAGGATTACCTGCTGTTTTGCTCCGAAGGCCTTTTGCATTTCTTCGATAAGTTCGGGCGAAAGCGAGGTGTTCATCATTTTCTTGCGGCGCAATTCCTTCACATCTTCCACCTTGATTTCGGGCAGAAGCACATCGCCGAACCTTTCGCCCAATGTTACGAGCCCATATTTGCCCGCCTTGGCATTGTAATAGCTTTCGAGGCTCGGCGTAGCGGTGCCAAGCAAAGTTTTGGCCCCCTGCATAGATGCGAGAACTATTGCCGCATCGCGGGCGTGGTATCTCGGCGCCGGCTCTTCCTGTTTGTACGACGGCTCATGCTCTTCGTCCACAATTACAAGCCCGAGGTTTTTGTGGGGAAGAAACAGCGAACTCCTCACACCCACTATAAGACGGTAGGGATTTGACGACGTTTGTTTTTTCCATATTTCCACACGCTCGTTGTCGGGAAACTTGGAATGGTAAACGCCCATCTTGTCGCCGAAAAACAAGCGAAGGCGGTTGGTGATTTGTGTGGTGAGCGCAATCTCGGGCAACAGATACAACACACTGCGCCCCGCAGCGAGAGCATGCGCTATAAGATGAATGTAAATCTCTGTTTTTCCGCTCGAAGTTACTCCGTGGAGCAGGCAAACCTCTTTTGTGGCAAACGAAGCGGCAATGGCGTCGTACGCTCTGCGCTGGGCGGGCGACAAAGGCTGGGGAGGAATACACGCCGTGGCCGAAGTTTTCAGGCGGCTCGTATCCACTTTCAACGATTGCAGTATGCCTTTTTTGCGGAGCTCGGCAAGAATTGCGCTGTTGCAGTCGGCGCTGCACAGCAAAGCCGCTTGGGAAACGGGGCGCAGGATATTGCGGTTTTTTAGTCTCACGGCAGCAGTGGCACTACTCATCTCAAGATATTTTTCAAGCAACTTGAGTTGTGCAGGTGCTTTCTTGAGCAAATCTTTCGCCGCGCTGATTTTCTTCTCTCCAAAGAAATCCGGCGCAAGCTCCACACGCGTTTCGTGGCGTGCCTTGTATTTAGAACCGACAACCTCGCTGATTTTCACAACCTCCTTGTCGTAGAGCGCGCGCACGGTTGCCATAATGTTTCCGCGCTTTGTCTTTTTCTCGAGAGCGCCGATGCTCATCTTTCCGTCAAGCCTCAGCAATTCTACAACGGTTTGCTCCTGCGGCGTGAGCGGGGAATTTCCGTCGTCATCGTCATTGAGCGAAACGATACTCTCGCTCGCAAGTTTCATTCCCGCAGGCATTGCCGCCGTCATCACTTCTCCTTCGGAACACATGTAATATCCGGCAATCCATTTCCAGAAATCAATTTGCGCAGAAGCGACCACGGGCGCACTGTCTACCACCTCGAGCAGCGGTTTTACCTCGATGTCGGGCGCAGGCGGGTTGTCGTGAACGCCTACAACGATTGCCGAATATTTTTTGCGCGCCCCAAATTCCACAACCACGCGTTTGCCAGCCACAACAACCCTTTCCATCTCGGCAGGAATGCTGTAGGTAAAGCGCGCGTCCAATGGAACAGGCACAATAACGTCGGCAAATTTCATTCGCAGGTATATGGGCGCTACGGTCTCCGATGCCGGAAAAACGCGAAGCCTTTACTTTTGGTCGTAAGCGTGTTTGGGATAATCTACAGTGTAGTGCAGGCCGCGGCTTTCCTTTCTTTCTATCGCCATGCGGGTTATCAGATATCCTACGTTTATCATGTTTCGCAATTCACATATATCTCGTGTGGCCTTTACCCGTTTGAAAAGCTCCTCCGTCTCTTCGTAAAGCAAATCCAAGCGCGTCCAGGCACGATGCAAACGCAGATTGGAACGAACAATACCCACGTAGTTTGACATTGTTTGCCCCACTTCTTTCACGTCCTGGGCTATCAAAACTTTTTCCTCGTTTGTCATCGTTCCGGCGTCGTTCCATTCTGGAACTTTGTCGTTGAAAGAATACTCTTCGATATGCTCAAGGCTATGATTGGCGGCGGCCTTGGCGTAAACTACAGCCTCGATGAGCGAATTGCTTGCGAGACGGTTGCCGCCATGAAGCCCGGTGCACGAACATTCTCCCACGGCGTAGAGACGATGTATGGAGGAGCAGGCATTATAGTCCACCAAAATTCCGCCGCAAAGGTAATGGGCGCAAGGAGCTACGGGAATGTAATCTTTTGTTATGTCGATGCCTATCGAGAGACACTTCTTGTAGATATTAGGAAAGTGCTTTTTCGTTTCTTCCGGGTCTTTGTACGTAACATCAAGGCAAACGTGGTCAAGGCCGTGTATCTTCATTTCATGATCTATGGCGCGCGCAACAATATCTCGGGGCGCGAGCGAAAGACGTTTGTCGTATTTTTGCATGAATTCCTCTCCGTTGGGAAGTTTCAGTATACCTCCGTAACCGCGCATGGCTTCGGTGATAAGAAATGCGGGGTGTGTTTCTCCCGGGTGGAACAGAGCGGTGGGATGAAACTGTATGAATTCCATATCTTTTACGGTTGCTTTTGCACGATAGGCCATTGCAATTCCGTCTCCAGTTGCTATGTTTGGATTTGTGGTCGTTGCATAAACGGCGCCAACGCCTCCGGTTGCGAGCACGGTTACTTTTGAAAGGATTGTATCTATCTTTCGGGTGTCGGGGTCGAGCACATAGGCGCCATAGCATTCTATGTCGGGAGTACGGCGAGTAACCTCGATGCCAAGGTGATGCTGCGTAATTATTTCTACTGCGAAGTGATTTTCAAGCACACAGATATTGGGTTCGCTTTTCACGGCTTCGATTAGTCCGCGCTGTATTTCAAATCCTGTGTCGTCGGCATGGTGTAGGATTCGGAACTCGGAGTGTCCGCCCTCGCGGTGCAGATCGAAATTCCCGTCGCTTTTCTTGTCGAAATGCACGCCGTTTTCCACGAGAAACTTTATGCCGTCGGGCGCGCCTTTCACCACTTGTTCCACGGCTTTAGGGTCGCTGATGTAGTCGCCGGCAATCATTGTGTCTTTTATATGCTTTTCAAAATTGTCGAGCTCAAGGTTTGTTACCGATGCCACGCCGCCTTGTGCTTTTGCGGTGTTGGCTTCTTCGAGTGTTGTCTTACATACGAGAGCCACTTTGCCCTTTCCGCTTCGTGCCACTTGTAGGGCGTAACTCATGCCTGCCACTCCGGAGCCTATTATCAGAAAATCAAATTTACGAATCATGATTGCCTTTATTTTAATATTGATACAAAGCTACTGATTTTTGACTTCCCCAAAATATTTTGCCTGTCCAAAAAGTGCGGATTTTATTTCTTTTGGTTGAAAATTGAACATGGCTTTTGCATTGGCGCATGTTTTGGGACGAGATGAGGGCAAAGCTCGCGGGGCAGGCGGCTGCGGCTTGCGGAATTTTAGTAATTTTGCGTACAAATGAAACTAAGACACATTATATTAGGTTTACTTGCGCTTGGGCCGGCGTTAGGTGCCAATGCGCAGGTATCTGTTGTTTCCGGGAATGCCGATTCTACGATTGTAGTGGCCGAAAGCGATTCTTTGGTCGCGGAAAAGGATTCCGTTGTTGCGGCGGGCGATTCGCTTTTGCCGTGGGTGCAGAGAGTGAGGGCGCGTATCGACAGGCTGTTGTGCGACCAAATGTTCACCACGTCGTTTGTGGGAATGGGCATTTACGATATCACGGCCGACTCAATGGTTTATGCCAAAGACATAAAGCAGACAATGCGTCCGGCAAGCACTGAAAAAGTGCTCACTGCCATAACTGCGTTGCAGCAGTTGGGCGGCTCGTATCGTTTTGAAACCTCGCTTTACACCGAAGGTGTGGTGGAGGATTCCGTGCTCAAGGGAAACGTTTACATCAAAGGCGGCATGGACCCTATGTTCGGGCATGACGACATGCGCGCGTTTGCTGCCGCGATAAAGGGGCTTGGTATTGACAGCATTGCGGGCGATGTGCGCATCGACATTTGCATCAAAGACACTTTGAAATGGGGCAGCGGCTGGTGTTGGGACGACGACATGACTCCGCTGCGCGCTTTGCTCTACAACGGGTGCGACAAGTTTATGCCGGAGTTCTACAGCGCGCTTGAGGAGCAGGGTGTGAAAGCTCCGGCAAACTATATGGTGAAAAAGGTGAGCGATGCAAGCGCGGCCAAGTGCGTCATCACGCGCTACCATACCATTGACCAGATTCTCATGCCCATGCTAAAGGAAAGCAACAACACTTATGCCGAGGCTTTGTTCTATCAGCTTGGGGCGCAGGACAAACGTGATTATGCCGGGGCCAAATATTCGTCGGCCAAGGTCAAGGCTATGATTTCGCGCATGGGGCTTGATGCGTCGCGATATGTGGTGGCAGACGGAAGCGGCGTGTCGCTCTACAATTATGCTTCGCCCGAATTGCTTTTGAAGGCTTTGCTGTATGCCCGCTCGCGCTCGAATATCTACGACCATCTGTATCCGGCGCTGCCGGTTGCGGGAGTGGACGGAACGCTCGGGAGAAGAATGCGCGGCACTGCGGCGCAATTCAACGTGCATGCCAAGACGGGAACGCTCGAAGGCGTGATAACTCTTGCGGGATATGCCAAATCGCCCGAAGGACACGAGTTGGCGTTCGCGATATTCAACCAGGGAATTCTTCACGACCGCAACGCGCGTAACTTTCAGGACCGCGTTTGCAGGGCTATAACCGAACAATAAAATCCCCCATTTTCTTTTTTCATGTGAGGGGCGTTTGCCAAGGCAGCGCCCCTTGTTTTTTTGCCCTTTTTTGATGTCGAAAAAACTACACGGCATCTCGTAAAAACTCCAGGCCATGTAATTTAAATTAGATGCGTCGTAATTTAAATTATGTCTGACCTCGTAAAAGCCATTTCTGCGATAGTTTTTTGGACGTGGCTTTTGTTTTGAATATCAAGCGATTGAGGTGAATTTGCGAAGCACGTCAAAAATCCCCCCGGAAAACAAAAAATCCGGCGCATCAAATGTGCGTCGGATTTATGCTTGTTACGTATTTCTGAGAAACCGTTTCGCCTTAATTAAGCGTGAGGTTTTTGGTTTGAACATCACTGCTGTTTGGACCAACCATGATTTCAAAATCGCCCGGTTCGCTCACGAATTGCAGGTCGGCGTTATAGAATTTCAGCATATCCTCGTTGATTTCAAAATCAACCTTTTGGCTTTCGCCGGCCTCCAAGTGTATGCGTTTGAAACCCTTCAACTCCTTTACGGGGCGGATTATCGAAGCCGCGAGGTCGTGAATGTAAAGCTGCACCACCTCATCTCCGGCGCGTTTGCCGGTATTTGTAACGGTGAGCGACGCAGTAACCTTGCCGCCCTTGCCCATGGAGTTTGCACTAAGCGAGAGGTCGCCATATTTATATGTGGTATAGCTCAAACCATAACCGAAGGGATATGCCGGAGCCATGGTTACGTCCATATAATTCTGGTTGTATTTTATAAATTTCGACTCGGGGGGAACAGGACGTCCGCTGCGGTAGCGCGCATATGTGAGCGGAAGTTGGCCCGTAACCTGCGGAAAAGTTGTGGTAAGCTTTCCGCTCGGATTTCTGTCGCCAAACACCACGTCGGCAATGGCATGGGCAGCTTCTGTTCCGCCAAACCAAGTTTCTACAATCACCGGAGCATTAGCCTTTTCCCAACGCATTGCAACGGGACGCCCAGTGATGTAAAGCAAAACCACAGGCTTGCCCGTTTTCAATAGGGCCTTGTAAAGATCGCGCTGCACATCGGGCATCTCCAAATCGGTGCGGCTCTGGCTTTCACCGGTCATGTCGCTGAGTTCGCCAAGTGTAGCAATCACCACATCGCTATTCTTTGCCACATTCACCGCCTCTTGTATCATCTCCTCGGCAGAACGTGAATCACGGCCTACGTCGAAATTCTGAATCTGTCCCGCAGCCTCGTAATCAGGATTGGCAAAAACATTGCTTCCGCGCGCATACGACACCTCGCCATTGTTGCCGACAGCCTCTTTTATGGCATCGAAAATACAAAGGTTGTCCTGCGTGGAACCATTGCCCGTCCAGCAGCCGTAAAGATTGCGTCCAGCTTTTGCAAGCGGGCCTATCACAGCAATTTTACCCTGTTTCTGAAGCGGTAGAACGTTTCCGTCGTTTTTGAGAAGCACAATGCTTTTTCCTGCAAGCTCGCGCGCAAGGTCGAGAAACTCTTTCTTTCGTACAGCAGTGGTAACCTCCTTTTCGGAATGCCCGCGATAAGCGTCCTCAAACAGTCCGAGTTCCCATTTAGCTTCGAGCACGCGGCGACAGAGAGTGTTCACGGTTTCCTCGCTCACCTTGCCGTCGTTCACAAGTTTCTTCAAATGTTTCAGATAAGCCTGCGAACACATATCGATGTCAATTCCCGCTTTTGCGGCAAGCTCTGCACAACGTTCTTGGCCGTCTATGCCGTGGGTTGTCATCTCTGCAATTCCGTTGTAGTCGGTTACGGTGAAACCTTTGAAGCCCCATTTTTTGCGCAGAAGGTCGTCCATCAACCATTTGTTGCCCGAAGCCGGCATGAAGTCAATTACATTGAACGACGACATCACACTTCGTACGCCCGCCTCCACAGCTGCTTGATACGGCAACAGATATTCGTTGAACATTCTCACCTTGCTCATGTCCACAAAGTTGTAGTCGAGTCCCGATTCTACGGCGCCGTAAAGAGCATAATGCTTGAGGCACGCCGCGATATTGGTGTTTTTCTTCATATCTTCCTGGTAGCCGTAAACAAGTGCCTTGGCGATGCAAGCGCTAAGGAACGGATCCTCACCGTTGCCCTCGGCGATGCGTCCCCAACGCCCGTCGTGCGCCACATCTACCATGGGGGAATAAGTCCAATTGACCCCGTAGGCCGATGCCTCGATTGCAGCTACGCGGGCAGCCTTTCTCACGAGCGTGGTGTCCCAGGAGCAGGATTGTGCAAGGGGTATGGGAAATATTGTGCGGAATCCGTGGATAACGTCAAGGCCTACAAGAAGGGGTATCTTGAGTCTTGATTCGTTTATGGCCAATTTCTGCATCGAGCGGATTGCTTTGGGGTCGCTGACATTGAGTATCGAACCTACGAGACCCTTTTTGATGTCGCCGTAAAGGTCGGTTTCTTCCGAGATGCCTGTTGTCATTCCGTGTCCGTCGGGCAAAACGAGTTGTCCAATCTTTTCGTCGAGAGTCATCTGGCTCATGAGGTTGCCGATAAACTCATCTTTCGAAACCTTGATCTTCTTTGCTTTGTCGCGGGCGGCGAATGAAGGTGCTGCCAGCAGGGCGCAGAGAGCCAAGGCGGTAAAACTTCCTAATTTCATACTATTTAGTTTGATTGTAATTGTTTCTGTCTTGCAAAGTTAGCAAAATGTTTGCAAGTGAAAGGCATTTAATTGCCGGGGCAGGGGGAAATAAAAAAAGTTCCCCGCAACTCATACAAGTTGCGGGGAATATTGTTGCGGCGATTTCTCACCTTATTGTGATTTCGCCCCTTAGGTCGCAATTCATGTAGTGGCGTATTTTTTCCACGGGCAGATTGTGTCCGAGCAAGAACATTAGTTTTGCAATCGTGCTCTCAAGTGTGGCGTCGTGCCCGTTGACTACGCCAGTTTCGAGCAGTTGCAAACCGGTGAGATATCGGTTCATTTCTATCCACCCTTCGCTGCACTGCGAAACATTTACCACAATAATTCCGCGTTGTTCGGCTTCTTTGAGCAATTCTATGAGCCATTTTTTCTGAGGTGCGTTGCCGGCGCCATAGGTGCGGAGCACCACGGCACGCAGACCGGGAATGTTTACGATTGAAGAGATTATCTCGCGCCGTATGCCGGGAAAGAGTGTGATTACCACAACATTGCTGTCCATCACATAGTGGGGCTTGAACACGTTGTCTTTTGCCGGGCGGCGTATAACCGGGTCGTTGTATTTTACATGAATTCCGGCGTGGGCGAGCCAGGGAAAGTTGAAGGAACGAAAGGCGTTGAATCCTTCGGCATTGATTTTCGTGGTGCGGTTGCCGCGAAGCAGGCGGTTTTCAAAGAATATGCACACTTCGGGAACCATTGCGTTGCCGTTTTCGTCCTTTGCCGCTGCTATCTCGATTGAGGTGAGGAGGTTTTCGCGCCCGTCGGTGCGTATCACGCTTATAGGAAGTTGCGAGCCGGTGAGTATTACGGGTTTTGTAAGCCCTTCGAGCATAAAACTGAGCGCAGATGCGGTGTACGACATGGTATCTGTGCCGTGGAGCACCACGAAGCCGTCGTAAGTATCATAGTTTTCGGCTATCACCTTTACGATTGCAGCCCAGTTTGAAGGCTCCATGTCGCTCGAGTCTATGGGGGGATTGAAAGCATAGGAGTGAATGTTGTAGTCAAAGTCCTCCAATTCGGGAATCCATCGGCGCACGTGTCCAAAATCGTAGCTTTCGAGAGCACCGGTGCGGCGGTTTTCAATCATTCCGATAGTTCCGCCGGTATAAATAATGAGTATGGTAGCAGATGTATTGATTTCCTTCATGCTGCAAAAGTAACATTTTGAAACAACGTGGCAACGATTTCAAACGGAAATGAGTGGTGAAAATTTACTTTTGGTCGTTATATCGGCAAGGTCGCATGTTT
>CAVFYC010000058.1:0-13718 GCA_963626585.1 Christensenellaceae bacterium Phil1
GACACAAAGTCCCTAAAAACTGCAGTAATTTTCATCACATCGCGTATCTTTACTATATTGTGATTTCCTGTTTTTCTGAGGCTTTCTATATAATTGCGTTAAGAGCTCGGATGTACTATTATCCCGATTGGGGTTGATTGTTCCAACTATATTTCGTAAATTTGCAATCAACACTATAGTATCCCATACATTATCATTGTACTGAAACAAAATCGGCCTTCCCTTTGATGAAGAAAATACTTTTCTTTGCAGTTTTACTGATGACACTTGCCGGGTGTGGCAAGGCTAAAATAATTTGGAAAAAATCCGAGCCCGTAGACTTGGAAAAATTGCAGGTAAACCTGTATGTGGAAAACTCGGGCAGCATGGACGGCTACATGCACGACGGTTATGCTTTCAAGGACGCAGTGTTCGGATATATGACAAGCATAAACAAATTCGTGGGCGACACCAAATTTTATTATATCAACAGCAAAATTCTGCCCAACAACATTTCGCTTGAAAACCTTAGCCAGTCGTTCGATGTGGGAGCTTTTCGCAAAGCTGGCGGAGACAGAGGTTCCACCGACTTGGCTTCCATTTTGAAAATGGTGCTTGAAAAAACCGACAACAACAATGTTTCGGTGTTTGTGAGCGACTGTATTTTGGCTTTGCCCAAAGGAGCGGCAAAAAACTATTTCATAAACAACCAGATAGCCATTGAAGCAATCGTTGGCAAAAAACTTAAGAAACAAAAAGACCTTACGTTTGTGGTTTACAGGTTGACTTCGCATTTCAGCGGACATTTCTACAACGCCAACGGCAGTACTGAAATCGATGCCAAACGCCCGTATTACGTAATGCTTATCGGAGCAAGAAAAGCCGTTTGCCAACTTATGCGGAAAGTATCTTTGGAAAACATTCCCAATGCCAATGTAACCAGCGTGGTGGCTTATACCGACAAGCACGCCCCCACAATGACCATTACCAATTCAACGGGCAGAATGTTCAAGGACGGGAAATGCACTTTGCTGCAAGACAGAGGCTCAAATAACTACAGAATTAAAATCCTTGCCGACATGACCTCGGCTTTCCTGGACGAAAAATCACTTGTAGACAAGAACGTTTACAATAGTTCCGACCGGCAGTTCAAGGTGGAGTATGTGGAAAAAATAAACGACGGCGACAATCCATATACACACATCATAACCGTGAGCGCACCCCTTACCGTGCAACCCACAGAGGAAAGCATCACGCTTAAAAAGCCCGCCACACCAATCTGGATAGAACAGGCTAACGACAATACGGGAACTTTTATAGGCAGAAAGACTACCGGTATAAAATATGTGCTCGACGGTATAGGCAAAGCCTATGACAACGACAATACTATAGAACTAAATTTTAAGATTAAGCGAAATTGAGATGAACGAAATATTCGGCAGTATCTTCGGGATATTCCAAAATGTATACGGCATACCGCTTGCCAACTTTTTGTTTGAAGACGGAAGAATTTACAGTCAGACGGGAATAGCAATGATGTGCGTGTGCGTTGCAGTGGCATTCCTGTTTTATTATGTAATCGACCACCCCGCACTGAACTCATGGCAAGGGTGGGGACTTTCAAACGGAGTGAGCGCCATGATATGCTTCCTCATAGCCTGGCTAAGGGTACTTGATACATACAATGCCGGATTAATGGTTGAAACAGAACTGTCAACAGGCGAATCTGTTCCCATTGCCGTGTCAACCTTCGACCTCTTTAATTTCGGAATAGCCGTGGCTATAATTTCCGTTGTGTTTTACACGATTGTTTCGTTTGCTATAAAACGGAAAAGCGTGAATTGTTCTTATTTTCCCCACATAAAGAAATATTGAAATGTCTAAATGCTATGTGTTTGCAATAGGCGGTACAGGTTCGCGCGTGCTGCGGGCGCTAACAATGTTGTTGGCCGGAAACGTGAAAATAAACGCCGATGAAATAGTACCTATTATAATAGATCCCGACTCGTCTAACGCCGATCTTACAAGAGCGGTGAAACTGATGGACACGTACAACAGCATACGCGAAAAGTTGGAGATAAAAAATGAAGACACGTTTTTCAAAACCAAGATAGCAAAGCAAAACGCAAATTTCTCGCTTCAAATTTCCAATACCAGCGACATGACTTTCAGCAAATTCATTGATGTGAACGCCATGAGCAAGGAAAACAAGGCGATAGTAAACATGCTCTTCAGTCAGAACAACTTGAAAAGTTCCATGAAGGTAGGATTCAAAGGCAATCCCAATATAGGTTGCGTGGTGTTGAACCAAATAATAAAATCCAAGCAATTTGCTGATTTTGCAAACACTTTCGCAGAAGGGGACAAGATTTTCATAATAAGTTCAATCTTTGGCGGCACAGGAGCAAGCGGTTTCCCTTTGCTACTGAAAACTCTAAGGACGAGCACAAACTTTCCAAACTATTCCTTGATAAACAACGCAGAAATAGGAGCTATTTCCGTTTTGCCGTATTTCAGGGTAAGAACTTCGCAGGACAGCGAAATCGACTCTTCAACGTTTATCTCGAAAGCCGTTGCTGCATTGGCGTATTACGAGAACAATATCTATAAAGACAAACTCATAAACGCACTTTATTTCATCGGAGACGATATTGCCAACATCTACGAAAACAACGAGGGCGGGCATTTACAGCAAAACGAAGCCCATCTCATAGAATTCTTGTCGGCAACCGCAGTAGTTGACTTCTGTAACAATACGTACCAGCCCACACAAAATTTGGAATTGGGCGTAAAGGATATAACCAACGGGGTGTCGTATGATAAAATGTACAAAGGCTTGCTCGAAATGACAAGCTTCCCGTTGACAAGAATGTTGCTCTTCGCAAATTGCATTCAAAACAGATTTGATTTCCTAAGCTCTGTACACATGAATGCAAACCACGTGTTGGGACTGAAAAGAAGTTTTTACGAAGGAGCGTTCGTGCAAAACATAAAATCGTTTGTTTCAGCGTATACAGAGTGGCTTATAGAAATGAAGGAAAACGTTCGCAGTTTGGATTTGTACAAGATAGAAAGCGGATCACACCCTTTCGACATTATTCCAAATACAACTCCGAAATCTGTACACAGCATCAAGAAAGACTTTTATCTGTTTTATGACAGACTGAATTCCGCCGCGCAAAAAATAAACCGCTCCCAAAGTACGGAAACGGATTTCTTGAAAATGTTTTACCAGGCAACAGACAGACTTGTCTCCGAAAAAATAAATTTCTGATGGGAAAAGTTTTTAGAATATTCAAAGAAGGTTCCAACACATACAACGATTGGAATTCCTCGCCCGACTATCCTTACGATTCTACTAACCGCGAAAGTATAATAGACCCGGAAGGAGCTGCTGCGTCAAAGGAAATAACATCTATACCGTCTCCTTTTGCAAGAATTGATTTGGTAAAAAACGCATTTGGCTATATTTGTCGGCAAAACAATGACAGTTCCAATTTCCTTGACGGGGACACGATTTACCACAAACTCGTATCTGAAACGCTTGACGTGGGAGAGATTTTCTTCAACATAGCTAAATTCCAAAACGATATAGAAATCATTAAATGGAATCCCCAACAAGGAATCAAAGAACTGTTGAATTCGGGGAACGAAGGCAATATGTGTTTGGGAGATGTCTTGCAAAAATATCTCGATTCCGATTCTTCGGCCTATAATTTTGCTTCCCTACACAATATATACCTTCTTAATTATAAGCGTGGGGCACAACTTCTGAACATTATCGGGGCTACTTCACCTGCAACCGTATTCTTTTCCAACGCCAATGTAAATTCTTTTGTTTCCGAGAGAATTGTTTTTGGGCAGCACAAACCTTTTGGAAATAGTTTCGAACCTCTTTACAAAAGAGACGCAGAATATATAAAAGCGTGGTATTCTTTTAGAAAAGGTATTGCTGGTTTTTCGGAACTTTTCCCGGAAATAGACGATTATCTGAATCAGAATTTTGCTGCAATAAAAGATGCCAAACTTAAAGACGAGATTCTAAGTATTGGAGAGAGTTGTGATGCTTTCGAAAACATAAAACTTTCGGAAGGGAATTCTGATATTGTAGAAGTTCTTGGTTACAATATTCTTGCTTTAAGACCTCGCAATATCAATGACAGCGATTTTGAAATTCTTCCCCAACATCAAGTTGCAGAAAAGCCTCTTGTTTTACCTACGGAGGCTGGAAATATTTACGAGCACCTTTCTTATACAAGTTCTACCTGGGGGAAACTAAATGCTGCGCCTGAAAAAGACAACAGAAGTCTTGATGAGCGCACCCTTCCTTTTGATGGAACGAAACAGCCCTATCTTACGCTTGGCGATTTCCTGGAAGATTCGATCATTGCCGTACCTCATAATTTCAACACCTTGAATTATTTTGACGGCAACATTACAAATTCAAAGACCAACGGTTCTATTTCATTCTTGCTGCCTATAAAACCTTTGTATTTCCATTATTTCACGGCGGAAGACTTAATGGGGACAATGCCCGACGGTAAAAAAACTATCGAAATCTTATCTGGTAGCAACGAGGCGAGAGTTGTTCTTCGAATCCCGATACGCGGGAACGGCAAAATCCAGTATATAGAATACACTAAGGTCTACAAACAAAACAATACCGGCAACGGTAACGAAAAAGCCGGTTTGATAAAGCAATGTGATTTCACCGCGTTCATAACTCCTAACGTACAATTTGAACGAGAAGAGGACGCGTATTACACTGCAGCGATAATCACAACCGACGAAAAGGTCTTGACCTTGGATTTTTACCCAAAAGAAAAACGTTTGTCCGAGATACGAAATGCTTCACGCACTACTAACGAGGATTTAACCCGAGCTATTACTTACACGATAGAGCAAAAACGTTTTGAATACGTCAGAGTCAGCAACGGAAACGATATTGCCGGCTTGATAATCCCGCGTTTCAAGAAGAACAACAAGGTAAACGCTTTTGTATTTGCTGTTGATTTGGGCACGAGCTTTACTCATATAGAATGTAAAGCAGGAAATTCTTCAGAGAGCGTACCATTTGGATATAACGAGCAGGATTCTTTGATCAGCGAAGTATTCGTGCCGGAATATATAGAAAGCGATGGTAAAATCACCCAATGGGATTTGCTTGACGAACAGCCTTTTTTAGAAAAGGACTATATGCCGGAATTGCTGGGTAAGGAACTGATTGACCGACAAAACAAAAAGGTTGACTATGGACTTCCTTCGCAAACGGTTTTGTCGTGTGCACGCTCGTTGTCATGGGACAAAAAAGTTGATGCATTTGCTTTGGTGAACATTCCGTTTACATATGGCAAACGCCGAGAGCTACCTCACGACACCTACATCTTTAATATTAAATGGGGTGGGGAACATGAGCGGATTGTGCTGGACAAATATGTAGAATGTATTGCCTTGTTGTTGCGCAATAAAGTATTGCAGAACAACGGAGATTTGGAAAAGACAAAAATAGTTTGGTCCTATCCGCAAAGCATGTCGCAAAGTCAACTGACAAGTTTGGGCAAAATTTGGAACGAGAAGTATAACAAATATTTTGCACCGGCTCCTGCAACAACTCGCTGCGTGTTGGAAAGCGTAGCGCCCATAAAATATTATTTCAACAAGATAGCTTCTTCTTCTGATATCGTAAATATTGACATCGGAGGCGGCACTACAGACATCGCATTTGCCAAAGACAAACAACTGCAATGCGTTACGTCGTTCCGATTTGCCATGAACGATTTGTTTAGGGACGCTATTGCCAAGGAAAACTTCGGCAACGGAATAATCGATTACTACAAGCCAAAGATTCGAAAGGTTTTGGAGAACAATAACCTTGCCGAACTTCTCGCAATGCTTGACAGCGAAAGCAACAAACGCCCAGAAAATATGGCGTCGTTCCTATTTACGCTGAAGGATAACCAAATGGCGAAGAAAATTGACGGTAAACTTATCGACTTCGATTATATCTTGGAAGTAGACGATAGGTTCAAAATTGTTTTCCTGCTGTTCTATACGGCTATAATATACCACGTAGCAGAAATAATTAGGTGCAAGAATTTGGATTTCCCGCGACACATTGCTTTTAGCGGCAACGGAGGTTATGTTGTGAACATTCTTTCTTCGAACAAACAGAGCGTTTCGCAATACACCAAGGCCGTGCTTGAAACTGTGGCCGGGAGGAGATGCAACCACGACATAGATATTGTGGGCTTGGAGTATGGCAGCAGTCCCAAAGTAGTAACGTGTAAAGGCGCGCTGGTTTCTGACGATTTCAACGACGCATCAAATCCGCAGGAGGTCATTCTTAAAGCTGACGGCAAAGGCTTTGTGGAAAGGGGAGAGAATTATCATTCCATTGATGACAAACGTTTTGCGGATACGATTGCTTCTACCAGAAAATACTTGGATTTCGTATTAAACAAAATGCCACAAATCGTTGACATTGAAAACCTTTTTGGAGTTACCAAAGAGTCTGTTTCTTTTGCTAAGGCATATTGTTGCAACGATTTGGACACCTATTTGAAAAAGTTGCTCATGCTGGTGGAAAACGGAGACAAAGACAAGAATATCGAGGAGACATTGTTTTTCTATCCCTTGAAAGGGGTGATAAACAATTTGTCACAAAAAATCTACGAACAAAACAAATAAGCCATGGTTCTAGTTTTTGGAAGCAAACAATTCAGCAACATGATTTCTTCTTTGGAAAAGAGGTTGGTTGATTTGGAGAAAGGATTAAAAGCAAGCCTGGAATTAAACGAGTATTTGGTAAAGGAAAACGAAAATATTGCCGCGAAAGTCCAACAGTTGGAACAAAAGATAATCAAACTTACAGAAACAGAAGATAATCCGATAGTTAAAACAGAAGAACCCACGCTGTTACGCCGCGGTTTCTTTGATTTGAACCGTTCCAACGTATTTGCAGCACTAAGTGCCGAAAGCAATGCAAAAAGTGCGTTCGCGGCATTTCCTGCACAAGAAGAATCGTGTGTGTGTTTTGAAATTTGCAATCTTGGACGCATCATGGCTTTCGATGGTATATTGGACGCCGTGGAATTTGAGCAAGGCAGTTGCACGCTTTCCGAGGCAAAAAGTTTCAAGACAATCAGCCAAGGAATTGCCCGATATGGCAGAGACCGGTTATGGCGAATAGAAAAAAAGACTTTGGTGCTTCTTTCTGCGTAAATGTTCGTATATTTGAGGGCGGTTTTATAGCAAAATTCGCAAATAGTTTATCGTAAAAACGATATCAGACATAGTTTAAATTATGTCTGACATTGTTTAAATTATATCAGACATCGTTTTTGCGATATCTGACAGTGGTTTTACTAATATTCATGATAACGACAAAACGAATACAGACATGAAAAATCAAATCAAATTATTTTTAGCCTTAATGGCTGTAGTTGTGGGCAATGTCGAAACATTTGCCGCTTCCTACACTCTGTTTTCCAACGGGAATTCCAAATATTCCATTGTGGTGCGTCCCCAGGCTACCGCCTGCGAACAATATGCGGCTAAAGAACTGCAAAGTTATATCCAAGATATAAGCGGGGCAAAACTTGCGATAAGCAGCGATGTAAAAAACAAGGGCAAGCATATCTACGTGGGGTATAATGCCACGGGGAAGGCTTTGGAATATGGCACGCGCCAACTTGGAATGAAAGATGTCTATTCTTATGTTTCAAAGAAAGGCAATATTTATATCTACGGCAACACCGAGCGTGCCACCATGTATGGCGTTTTCAGTTTTCTCGAAGACATTTTTGACGTGCGTTGGTTTGCTCCCGGCGTTACCCGAGTTCCGAAACGCGCAAAATATTCGTTTGAAAACCTTTCCAAAGAATCTACTCCCGAGGTGGCTATCCGTCAAATTGGATACAAAGAACTGGCAGACGGCGAATGGTGCGCACACAACAAAGTGAACGGCAATTATGTGAAAGACGAACTTGGTGGCTGCGACGGCTTTTGGAATTGCCATACGGCGGGACAGTTTATGCCTCCTTCGCAATATTTCGCTACCCACCCCGAATATTATGCTCTGCGCGACGGGAAACGTGTGGCCGAAAGCCAACCTTGTCTCTCCAATCCCGAAGTGCTGAAAATCATGACCGCGAAAATACTGGAAAAGATAGCCGCAAATCCTGGCAATGCCATATACGACATGAGCCAAAACGACAACCAAACGTATTGCACCTGCGACAAATGCACCGCATTAGTGGAAAAATACGGCGGACAAAGCGGAATATGGATTTGGTTTGTGAACCAATTGGCAAGAGAAGTCAAGAAAAAATATCCCAACAAGTATATCGGCACATTTGCATACTATTACACGCGCAAACCACCCGTTGGAATTGTTCCTGACGACAATGTGGTGATACGTCTGTGCAGTATAGAATGTTGCTTCATGCATAGTTTGGAAGGCTGCTCGCAGGAACTCAACAAAGCATTCCTTAGAGATATAAAAGCGTGGGCAAGCATCGCCCCGCATCTCTATATTTGGGACTACGTGGTGTCGTATTCACAATATCTTGCGCCGTTTCCGAACTTCAATGTCTTGGGTCCGAACATCAAGACCTTTGCCAAATACAACGCTATAGGCATATACGAAGAAGCACAATACCAAACAAAATACGGAGAATTCTCAGAATTGCGTTCATATGTATTGTCGAAACTTTTGTGGGACCCTTCTTTGGACGTCAATGTGCTTGTTGAAGAGTTCATAAACGGTTTCTATGGTGGCGCAGCCTCATATGTGATGCAATATTACAAAGACATGCAAGGTCTTGTGGGCAACGAAACACATACCAACATTTATCCCAACGCCCACAACCCATTGTTTACCGACACATTCATAACAAATTCGATGAATCTGCTTGATGAGGCCAAAAAGCACTGCAACGGTCAAGACGAACTCAACCGAATAGAACGTTTGTGGCTTTCGCCGGCATATCTATATTCGATGCGCAACAAAGAAGCAGCAAGACAAAACGGCACATACGAGGAGTTTTTGAGAATAGTAAAGCGCGACGGAATACGAATAAACGAGCCAATGAGTTTGGAACAGTTTATGAATGAATACAATAAATAGAACTTTGATTTAAAAACGCTTTGTATCGAAAATACACGGGATATTGTTTTTCCGACATGCGTTGTAATTTAAACTAGGTCCGAGATAATTTAAATTATCTCGGACCTAGTTTTTCCTTTCTCCTATATAAGAAAAAGCGGATTAGTTTACGATAGAATAATGCCTATTGCAAGCAACAATCCAAATATTGCCATATTGCGCGAAGTCATTCCCAAAACGCGGTTAAGCTCTTTCCCCTTGTTGATTTCCACCATTGTACGCCAGGTCTTGAAATGTGGAAAAAGATAAAGCAACGGCAAAAGCGCAGCAAAATATCTACCTTGAAAAGCAAGCACAAAAGCGAGCGCACAAGCTGCTATTCCCAACAACAAATAAAACCATTTGCCGAAATTTTCGCCGAACGTAACAATAAGAGTGTGTTTCCCGCTAATTTTATCGGCTTCACGGTCGCGGAAATTGTTCAAAACAAGCAATGTGTCTATAACCACGCCGCACGACAAGGCACATATTATTATTGAGATATTGATTTGATTGGTTTGAAGATAGTAAGTGGCTGTAACGGGAACGAGTCCAAAAAATACAAGAACCAACAAATCGCCCAAACCAAGGTAGGAGAGTAGGGTAGTGTAGAGAAACGCGAAAACCACACACGCACCACCCAAGGCTACAAGCCATATGCCTGCCGCCTTAACAAGCAGACAGCCAATGACACACGCCGCAGTTACCACAGCAATTATCCCCACACGCATGGCGGTGGGAGTTATCCAACCTTGAGCCGTTGCCCGTTTTGGTCCAAGGCGATCTTCGCGGTCAGAACCTTTTAGAAAATCATATAAATCGTTTATCAAATTCGAAGCAATCTGCATAAGTCCTGCAAAAACGCAGCATGCTACGGCAGGAAACCATTTGAAACACCCATCAGCATATGCCATTGCGCAGGCAATAACCACGGGAATCATCGCAGCGGTCAGCGTTTTTGGCCTTGCCGCGAGAAACCACGCTTTTGCAGAATTGCACCTTACGTTTTCCTCGTTCATACCTCCAAAATGCTATTGCTTCATGTCAACAACCGTTATGCCGCTCCCTCCAAACTGAACGTGTTCATCGTGGTACGACACATTTCCCGGCACTGTGCGTAAATACTGTCGGATAACCTCGCGCAAAGCCCCTGTACCGGTGCCGTGTAAAATTCTGATGCGTGCCACGCCGAGCAATTGAGCATCGTCAACAAACGCCATCACAGTACGCAACGCTTCTTCGCCTCTCATTCCGCGCACATCTATATCCGGTTTGAAATTGCTCTTGCGTTCGTCAACTGCTATGCGTGTGGAGCGGCTCATATACGCCGCATCTTGCAAAACTTTCTTCTCGGGCGCCTCCGTGATAGCCAATCTAGACATATCAATTACCACCTGCATGGCGCCAAATACCACAACGGCCTTTTTCCCCGATATTTCCTTTAATTTTCCTACCGAAGTCTGCCCCTTGATTCTCACGTAGTCTCCCGGCTTGGGTATTCCTATTTCTTTAGGAGCGTTGACAATATTCTCAGAAGCGGTTGTTTTTTTATTGCCTGCCTTTTGGCGACGCTCTTCCCGGCGTTGTTTTCGCCGTTGAATCTGCTCCATTTTCCGCTTTATGGCATCTTCTTTTTCTTCTGCGTTTACGCCTTCAACTTCTCTCTTGAATTCTTCAAGCTCTTGGCGCACCTCACGTGTTTTCTCGCGTTCCGCTTGAATTTCGCGTATTGAGCGTATGGTATTTTCTATTTTCGCGTTCGAAGCATCAAGTAGTTGGCGTGCATCTTCCTTTGCTTTTGCGATAACTTCCTTTCTGCTCGTTTGAAGTTCCTGCATCTCCTTTTCGTAGCGAGCAATGATTTCTTCCAAACGCTTTTCCTGTTGGTGCACTTTCTGTCTTTTACTTTCCCAATACCGTTTGTCTCGCACGATATCAAGCAAGTATCTGTCGCTGTCAATGTATTCTTTGCCAACAATCTGCGAAGCATCTTCTATAACGTCGGCAGGAATTCCTATCTTGCGCGCTATTTCTACGGCAAAAGAACTTCCCGGTTGCCCGATTTGTAACTGGAAAAGCGCTTGCATTTTATCCCGGTCGTAAAGCATAGCACCATTTACAACGCCCGAATGCCCGTCTGCGTAACGCTTTAGATTTTGATAATGAGTTGTTATCACGCCATACGTACCGCATTCTATGAAACGTTTAAGGATTGCCTCGGCAAGAGCACCGCCAATCTGCGGTTCCGTACCGCCTCCAAATTCGTCGATAAGCAACAAACTGCGCGCAGACGCATTTTTCATCATCACTTTCATGTTTAGAAGATGAGAAGAATACGTGCTAAGTTCGTTTGTAATGCTCTGTTCGTCGCCTATATCAATGAAGATTCCGTCGAAAACACCTGTCTTGGAATTTTCTCGCACCGGTATTGGTAATCCGCATTGCAGCATATATTGCAAAAGTCCCACCGTTTTCAGACAAACAGATTTGCCACCGGCATTAGGCCCTGAAATAATAAGAATCCTACGGTTTGATGAAATTTCGATATCAAGCGGAACAACTTTCCCGCCGCGACGTTTCAACGATGTGGCAAGTATTGGGTGCACGGCTTGCACCCAATCAATAACAGGATTGTCGCTAACTTGTGGCTCTACGGCATTGAGACTTTCTCCAAGCAATGCTTTGGCACGGATAAAGTCAATCTCTCCCAAAAAGTGATAGCTTGGAATAATCTCTGCTATTTGTGGACGAATCCAATCGGTCAACTCCTTTAGAATCCTTATTATCTCTCGTTGTTCAGCGCTTTGCAGTTCGCGAATACGGTTGTTCGACTCTACAATTTCCGTTGGTTCGATAAATACAGTCTTTCCGGTAGCCGATTCGTCGTGTATAATACCGCGGAACTTGCGTTTCAAAGCCGGCATAACCGGTATCACAAGCCTGCCGTCGCGTATTGTCGGTGTAACATCTTTGTCAATAATACCATCTTTCTGTGCCGAAGAAATAATGGAGCGAATAGTATAGGAAATACCCCGCTTGGCGCTTTCGATTTCCGAACGTATGCGTGCCAACTCCGGCGACGCATTATCTTTGATGCGTCCGTATTTGTTTAGTATCGCATCTGCCCGTTTTACAATCTCAGGAAATACAACAACGCCATCAACAAGCCGCAACAAGGTAGGGTAGGTTGGTTTGCTGTCTTCGTCAACGCCACGTTTCAGAAAGCCTACAATGTCAGCAATAGTCGACAAAGAACGCTTTAAGTCGAACACTTCCAGTTCTTCAAGATGCGTTCCTTCGAGCCTTACCCGCATAAGTGATTGACGGATATCTATAAAATTTTCAACGGGGAAATCATCTTCTTCTCTAAGCACCCTACGCATTTCCCCAACCTGTTTCAAGCGTTCGCGTATCTCATCGCCCTCGTAAAGCACCTCCATCTGATTGATACACTCTACGCCCAATTCTGAGAGACACCGGCCTTTGAGCATCGTACGTATTTCGTTGAATCCTATTTTTTCCTCAAATTTTTCGGGATATATCATTATCTTAAATTCTTATCTAAACATTAGCAACTTGTATTATTACAAAAGTAGTAAAAAAGCCCCTCTCTTCAAAAAAACTTTGTCATAATTTGCCCAAATGCGCAAGTTTGCTTAATTTTGCACCGTCAAAAAGCCAAAGGCTCTACGTTAGCTTGATGACACAAGTCATAAAAACGATAAATTCCACCAAGATTTTTTCGCAAGTCATGACTTAAACATTTGGAGAGATGGTAGAGTGGTCGATTACACCGGTCTTGAAAACCGGCATACGGCAACGTATCGGGGGTTCGAATCCCTCTCTCTCCGCAGAAGTCAGCGTAACGAGTTGTAAAACAACAAGTTACGCTGATTTTCGTTTTAGGAGTGCGCCAAATCTGCGCCAGATTTTTTTAGGAAGTAGAACGAACGTCTTTAATCCACCGACATGATGGCTCTAAAAGATGTTAAAAAAATGTGCTCAAAATTTTGTTACGGTAAGAGTTCTGACATTGTGGGCTACACACCTCCCACTTTACATAAAGGTGTACGTTGGTTTGTCGATTTTACGTCATTAGACCCGGCTCGTGGTTTAATGCGCCGCAAGAGATACTATATCAATGACAGTCTCAGTGTCTCTGAAAAGAAACGCAGAGCAAACGAGATTATAAAAGTCCTTGCCAAACAGCTTTCCCAAGGTTGGAATCCATGGATTACAGAGGATGAGAGCCGTGGTTTTGTATACTTCGACAACTGTCTTGAACGCTATCTTGACCATGTTGACCGAATGGACAGAAAAAAGACACGTCAGAGCTATCGCTCTCGGGTCAACATCCTAAGAGAGTTTATCGGTTCGCAAACTACTCCAATCAAGTATGCCTACCAGTTTGACGTGGCTTTCTGTAATGACTTCATTGATTGGATTTATCTTGATCGTGAAAGTTCTCCACGAACAAGAAACAATTATAGAGGCTGGCTTTATGGCTTGGCAGAGTTCTTGATTGCTCGCAAGCATATCAACACCAATCCTGTGGAACGCATCAAGGTGATGCCGGAACACGAGAAGTTCCGCA
>CAVFYC010000059.1:0-13704 GCA_963626585.1 Christensenellaceae bacterium Phil1
AATTAGATGCGTCGGAATTTAAATTAGATGCGGCGGAGTTTTTACGAGATGCCGACACGTTTTTACAAGGTGCGGAAGCCTCTTTGAAAAGCCGCTTGCAATGCCCCTGAAAAACGAAAATCCCCGCCGAAAAACAATCGGCAGGGAAATTTTCTTCGTTTCTTTTTTTCTTAAATGCGATGCGTTATCCCAGATACTTGGTCAGGATATTAATGTTTACGTCATCGCGCAAACGCCTTAGGGCGCGTTCTTTAATCTGACGCACACGCTCGCGCGTCAAACTGAGGTTGTTTGCCACTTCTTCGGCAGTCATTTCATTGCATCCGATACCAAACAGCATTTTAAGCACCTGCTGCTCACGTTCGCTGAGAGTGCTCAAAGCAGAATTGAGATCCTTCGACAAAGATTCCTTCTCCATGTTATTGTCTGTGGTGGGAGCGTCCTCATCTGTCATAATGTCGATAAGAGAATTGGAATCATCGTCCTGGAAAGGAGCGTCAACCGAAACTTTCTTGCCATTGGTGCCCATAGCTTCGCGAACTTTTGCCTCATCTGTGTCGAGAATGTCAGCAAGTTCCTGCACAGAGGGACGACGTTCGTTGGCCTGCTCAAAGTTTACCACGGCTTTTGAAAGTTTGCTCTGAAAACCCACTTGATTAAGCGGCATGCGCACAATACGACTCTGCTCGGAAATTGCTTGCAGTATGCTCTGACGAATCCACCAAACGGCGTAGGAAATAAATTTGAAGCCGCGTGTTTCGTCGAACTTCTGCGCTGCCTTTATAAGCCCGAGGTTTCCCTCGTCTATGAGATCGTTCAGCGCGAGTCCCTGGTTTTGATACTGTTTTGCAACACTCACTACAAATCGCAGGTTTGCCCGCGTGAGCTTGTCAAGTGCCCTTCTGTCTCCCTTGTGGATTTTTTGGGCGAGTTCCACTTCTTCGTCTGTGGAAATAAGTTCCTCGCGGCCAATCTCCACTAGATACTTGTCAAGCGCGGCGTTCTGCCGGTTCGTGATGCTTTTGTTGATTTTTAGTTGCCTCATAATATTCCAAAAGTGCGCAAAAATACGATTTTTCTTCTATATACACAACCTTTTAACGGCTTTTTCTTCGTTTTATTATGTACACACCGTCAATTCGTTGCGGCAAAGGTGGAAAATGGTTACTTTTGTCGGAGATAAAATAGCACAAGATGAAAATTGGAGATACTGTAAGATTTTTGAAAGAGGTTGGCGGAGGAAGGGTTTCCGGCTTCCAGGACAAATATACCGTGCTTGTGGAAGACGCCGACGGTTTTGAAATCCCCATGCCCATAAGCGAGTGTGTTGTAGAGGGCGGCGAGAGTTACGAAGGCGGCACATGGGGAAAGGCGAAAGCCGATGCCAAGGCCGAGATTGCCGAGAAGAAACGGAAGATGCAGCCCGAAGTTGCGGTTAAAGCGCAGAAAGGGGACGACACTCCCAAGTTCCACCCGGCTCCATTGGAGCGACGCGACGGCGAAAGGCTCAACGTTTATCTGGCATTCGTTCCCAATACGCCCGACAACATGGTTGAGACCACTTTTGACGCTTATCTTGTGAACGACAGCAATTATTTCATTACGCTCACCTGGCTTTCGGCGCAGGGCACGGCGTGGCGCGCGCGTTATGGGGGGACTGTTGAGCCTAACACCAAGGAATTTCTTGAGGAGATAAGCCGCGCGCAAATCGACGACATATCCCGTATTGCCTTGCAGATGATTGCGTATAAACGGGAAAAGACATTCAGCCTGAAACCTGCGATTAGCGTGGAAATGCGTATCGACGGCACTAAATTCTATAAGGTGGGAGCGTTCAAGCCGAGCCTTTTCTTTGAAGAGCCTGCCCTTGTGCTCGATGTGGTAAGGGACGACGAACCGGTGCGCACGGTTTTTGCCGATGCGGGACAGATTCGCGAAGCGCTGATGGGACGAAAGGTTGAAGAGAAACCCAAGCATGCGGCAACCGAACCGGCGAGAGTGAAAAATCCCAACGAGATAGAAGTGAATCTGCACGATTATGCGCTGTTTGATTCCGTTAAAGGACTTACCAATGCCGATATTCTCAACCGCCAGTTGCAGGAAGTGCACGACACCATGGAGAAATACAAGGGCAAGAAGGGTATGCGCATAGTTTTTATCCACGGTAAGGGCGAGGGAGTGCTACGCAATGAGGTTTTGCGCGAACTTAAACGCCATTATCCCGCCTGCCGCACACAGGACGCCTCGTTTAAGGAATATGGCTTCGGAGCTACGCTCGTTACGATAGGGTAGAGTCTTACGGCAAAGTCTTTTTGCTTGTTATAAGGTGTTTTTGTAAGAGTCTGAATACTATATTGTTATAATATAGTCGCATCTCGTAAAAATTCCGCCGCATCTAATTTGAATTAGATGCGGCGGAATTTAAATTTGGTGGCCCGGAGTTTTTACAAGATGCCGACTTGTTTTTTTGCCATGCACAGCATGGTTCTTGGCTCGCGGTAGAATACTTCCGATTTAGCTTGCGGAGACTTATTATATAAGGTATGCGAAAAAGTATATGGGATACCGTTTTTCAGATGTCTGACATAATTCAAACAATGTCAGACATTATTAAAATAATATCAGACATTGTTTTTGCGATATCGGGACATGCTTTTTTTAGTCCCGTTTTGCTTCAAAAAAGTTCGGATTCTGTTTTCGCTTCGCCCTATATTTTAAGGTTGAAACAAGGGTAAAAAGTTGCGTAGACAGTCGGCGTTATGTTGTTTTGGGCAAAAAGTCCGAAACATCGCGCCCGTGGGAGATAAGATCGCGCACCACGCTCGAACTTATTGCGGCAAGGCGGGGCTCTGTAAAGAGTATCACCGTTTCCACACCGGTCAGGCGGCGATTCATGTCAGCCATGTCGCGCTCGTATTCAAAGTCTTTCACCGACCGAAGCCCGCGCAAAATAAATTTGGCGTTCATGCGGTGGGCGAAGTCAATTGTCAAATCATCGTAGCTGTGTACGCTTACGCGCGGCTCGTCTTTGTAATAATTCTTTATGGTTTCCACGCGTTTCGCGGTCTCAGACAAAACGGATTTCTCCTTGTTTACACCGATTCCTATGAAGATATGGTCGAAAATTTGCAGACCTCGCCTCACCATAGCCTCATGTCCTATGGTGAAGGGGTCGAAACTTCCGGGGAATATAGCCAGTCTTTCCATTTGCGTCAAATACAATATTAATTTTCGAGGTATTCGGGGTGATCTTCTTCTACAACAAGATTTTCAATTATGAAGTTCTGGCGCTCCGAAGTGTTCTTGCCCATATAATAAGCCAGCATTTCGCCCACATTGTCGCTCTTGTTTAGCGTGATAGGGTCGAGGCGCATTTCAGGTCCGATGAAATGTTTGAATTCGTCGGGATCGATTTCGCCAAGTCCTTTGAAACGCGTAATTTCCGGGTTGGGCTGCAAACGTTGTATGGCTTCGCGGCGTTCTTCGTCGGTGTAGCAATAAACAGTCTCGTATTCCGAATGTCCTTCGCTGCGTTTCTTTTTCAGCACATCAGCTCCCGCCGCGTTGTCGTCAATCTTTACGCGTTTCTTTCCCGCTGCCGTGTTTTTTTTCTTGTTTCTCACCCTGAACAGAGGCGTCTGCAAAATATATACGTGCCCTTTCTTTATTAATTCGGGGAAGAATTGCAAAAAGAAAGTGGTTATAAGCAATCTTATATGCATTCCGTCCACGTCGGCATCGGTTGCCACGATAACTTTGTTGTATCTCAGTCCGTCGAGACCGTCTTCAATATTCAGCGCAGCCTGCAAAAGATAAAATTCATCGTTTTCGTAAACCATTTTCTTGGTTTGCCCGAAAGAGTTAAGCGGTTTGCCGCGAAGCGAAAAGACTGCCTGGGTTTTTGCATCGCGGCATTTTGTGATTGTACCCGATGCCGAGTCTCCCTCAGTGATGAAAATGCAACTTTCCTCCCTTTTGTCGCCGCGCGCGTCGTTGTAATGTATGTGGCAGTCGCGTAGTTTTCGGTTGTGGAGGTTTGCTTTTTTTGATCTCTCCCTTGCCAGTTTTGTTACTCCCGCAATTGCTTTTCTTTCTCTCTCGGATTGTTGGATTTTCTCGAGTATGGCGTTTGCAATATCCGGGTTCTTGTGCAGATAATTGTCGAGATTTTCTTTAAGGAAATCGCCTACAAATTTGTTTACGCTTGTTCCCGTTCCTTCTTTTCCTATTGTGAGGCTGCCGAGCTTGATTTTCGTTTGACTTTCAAACTGCGGTTCTTCAACGTTCACGGCTATTGCGCCCACGATGCCGTTGCGGATATCCTGGAAGTCAAGATCTTTTCCGTAGAACTCCTTCAAAGTTTTTGCCACATGCTCCTTGAATGCGCTTTGGTGGGTTCCGCCCATTGTGGTGTGCTGTCCGTTTACGAATGAGTAGTATTCCTCGCCGTATTGGTTGGTATGCGTGAAAGCTATCTCAATGTCTGTTCCGGTGAGGTGGACTATGGGATAGATTGCGGGGTTTGTCATGTTGTCGGTAAGCAAGTCTTCAAGACCGTTGCGGCTTTGAATTTTGCGTCCGTTGAATATTATCGAGAGCCCGATGTTGAGATACGTATAGTTACGGAGCATTGTTTCGATGAACTCTGTGTGGAAACGGAATTTCTTGAACAAAGTTTCATCGGGGTGGAAGTATACGTAAGTTCCGTTCTCTTCTTGTGTTTCTGTAGTGGTATCGCTTATGAGTTTTCCGGCTTCGAATATTGCCGTTCTCATTTTTCCGTCGCGATGCGAGCGCACCTCGTAGCGCGAACTCAGGGCATTGACCGCCTTGGAGCCCACGCCGTTCATACCCACGCTCTTCTTGAAGGCCTTGCTGTCGTATTTTCCGCCAGTGTTGAGCATGCTCACGGCATCTACAAGCGCGCCGAGGGGAATGCCTCGCCCGAAGTCGCGCACGGTAACGGCTTTGTCGTCGATGAGTTCGATTTCAATGCGTTTTCCGGCGTTCATCTTAAACTCGTCAATGGAGTTGTCGATTGTTTCCTTGAGAAGCACGTAAATTCCGTCGTCGGAGTGGGAGCCGTCGCCCAGACGTCCGATATACATTCCGGGACGTGTGCGGATATGGGTGGTATCGTCGAGGTGGCGTATGCTGCTTTCGTCATACGTAACCTCGGTTTGCGGGGTTTCTTCCTGATTGTCGATATTCAGTAGGTCTTCTGCCATATTATATATAGGATAACTGATGCCACACATGCGCGGCAGTCTGCGCAAAAATACAAAAAATCCGCGAGACATATCAAAAAATCCATTCTCCCGCCCACGCCGTGAATACTTTGGGGCTCTTGTGCAACCCCCATGTTTCCTGGCGTTTTCAACATACGGCATCTCGTAAAAACTCCAAGGCCCGGAATTTAAATTCCGACGCATCTAATTTAAATTTGGTGGCCCGGAGTTTTTTCCATGATTTTGGCGGTGTGAACATGCAGGCTTATCGGCAGAATTTTTCCGCTTGCGCGCTGCACGAGATGAGATGCAATCTTTATTAAGTTGTGAAAATTGGTGAAAAAATGAGGTTTGAACGCTTTTTGAGAAAACAACAGATAAAAATAAGGGGAAAAATTATATCTTTGTGCCTAATTATAAATTAAAAAGACAAATTCATATCATGAAGAATAGCTTACTGCTCTTTTCTTTTCTACTTGTTTTTGGTGCGAAAAACGCATCTGCGCAAAACTATCCCTCAACCGATTCTCTGGGGAATAAAGTTTATTATAAAATAGTAAGTGCCTATCCCGAATATTCCAAGATGTGCATCGTGGACAACACGCGCAAAGCCGGCTCTACGGGCTATAAATTTACTATAGAGGAAATGCAGGACGGCGTCTACGTACAGGAGTGGCAAATTGTGGCTGCTGCCAACGACGACAGCGGCACATATTTCTTGCGCAATCGCAGCACGCTTCGATACATAAGCCCCGTAGGAGCCTGGAAAGACAACTTTTATGCACAAGAAGCCTCAGGAACGAAAATAAACCTCAAGTCGTTTACTTTTGAAGACTTGAAAGACAATCAGATTTCGATAAAATTTGCTGACGGCGACGATGTGCGCTATCTGTTTGCGGCCGATTCTGCCGGAACTGTGCCGTCGCTCAACGAATATGGCAAGGAAAATTCTGTTTGGGCATGGAAAGTTTGCACCACAACGGGTGTGCCCGTTTCGGTGAGCAAGATAATCAAGGACAACAACGTGAAAATTCAAGTGGTTGACCGTGTGATTAAAGTGGAAGGCGCTGACGTCTACACTGTAATGAACGACGAAGGAATGCTTCTCAACAAAGATCAGCAACTCATGCCTGGCATCTATTTCGTGAACGCAAAAGGAATTTCCTATAAGGTCCTCGTGAAATAAACTTACTGCAAGAAAGAAAAGATAAACTCAATATGAAAATATTACATAGCTTAATGGTCGCTTCTTTAGCGACCTTTGCTTTTAACAATGCGTTGGCAAAAGTAGAACTTCCCTCGTTCTATAGCGACAATATGGTGTTGCAACAAAAATCCGAGATGACGGTAAAAGGAAAAGCCACACCAAATTCCACAGTAAAGTTCAAAGCCTCGTGGAATAGCAAGACCATTATAACTAAAGCAGACGCCAGCGGAACGTTCAGCGTGAAATTCCGCGTGCCCGACGCATCAATGAAAACCTATACCCTGAGTTTTAATGACGGCGACGGAGAAAAATTGCTCTCAAATGTGTATTCGGGCGAAGTTTGGCTCTTCTCGGGACAATCAAATATGGAAATGCCCGTGAGAGGGTGGGGTGGAAGTTTTATCAACAACTCAGAGCGTGAAGTTTTTGAGGCAGAGAAATATCCCATGCTCCGCTTTCTGCAAGTAAAAATGGCTGCAAAACAAAGTTCCCCCGCAGATGATACAGAACTTTGGAAGACTTGGGAAATCTGCTCCTCGAGCACGGTGTCCTCTTTCTCAGCCATAGCATATCTTTTCGGGAAAGAACTCTACGAAACCCTACGCGTGCCCATCGGCCTCATACAGTCGGCCTACGGCGGCGCAAATGCTGAAGCGTGGGTGAGCCTTGAAACGGCCAAGACCATTCCCGAATTGAAAAACGACCTGGAAACTTTCGGCAAATACAATTTTGTGAACGACAGCATTCAGAAGTATGCAAAACGCGCCGAACAACAAATTCCCACGCTGCTCTACAACACGATGCTTTACCCGCTTCATGTGCTCCCCATCAAAGGTGTGCTTTGGTATCAGGGGTGTTCCAACGCCTGGGGCTGCCCTTATTACACCAAACTCATGGACAGTTTGATTGACAGTTGGCGCAAATTGTGGGGCTACGAGTTCCCGTTCTATTATGTGCAGCTTGCCGGCTTCAACAAACAGGTAACGGTTGAACCGGAATCGAACTACGCAAAACTTCGTTGGGACCAATGGAAATCTCTAAGCATGCCCCGCGTGGGAATGGCTACTGCCGTTGATATTGGAAACCAGTTCGACATTCACCCAAAGAACAAGCAAGAAATTGCACGCCGTCTGCTTCTGCTCGCGCTCAACAAAACCTACGGCCAAAAAGACCTCGTTTGCGAAGCGCCTGCTCCCGTTAAATACAAGTTCTCGGAAGGAAAGGCTACAATCACTTTCAACAATAAGATTCACGTACGCAACGACTCCACAGCCGCAGGATTTATATTGTGCGACGCAAACAATAAATACGTGGAGGGCACAGCGAAACTCGAAAGCCCGACCACTATCAGCATCACGGCATCTGGTTTGGGCAAAATCAAAGACGTGCGCTACAATTGGGCTGAATATCCCATTGGCAACCTTTATGGCTCGACCAATCTGCCGGTTCTTCCGTTCCGCACCGATGAAATGAACCTCGTAGATGCCGACAAGACAAAATGACAACAGACACAGAAATTAATGATTCAGTAATGAAAAAAACAATAATGCTCGTAGTGGCAACGATATTTGCCATGGTTGCAAACGCAAAGCTCGTGCTGCCGAATATATACGCCAACGAAATGGTGTTGCAGCAGAACGCGGTGCTCAATCTCCAAGGAAAAGCCAACCCCAACGCTTATGTGCGTTTCTACAACTCATGGGATAAACAAAACATTGACGTGGAAACAGATTCTGTGGGCAATTTTTCTATCAAGGTTACTCTTCCCGAAGCATCAAATACGGCCTACACAATGCGTGTAACCGAGATGAAAAAACGCGGAACAAGTTTCCAACAAACAGATGTGAAGGTTTTTAATCCTGTATACATTGGCGAAGTGTGGTTGTGCTCCGGACAGTCAAACATGCAGATGCCCGTGCAAGGTAGCTGGGGTATGATCAACAATTACGAGGAGGAAGTGAAAAATGCGAACTATCCCATGATAAAACTGTTTCAGGTGGAAATTTCGGGAAGGTGTAATCATCCTACCGATTCGCTTGGAGTTTGGACAAGTTGGAACTCCTGTTCGCCTTCAACCATTCCAGAGTTTTCGGCTACGGCATATTGTTACGGTCGTGAGCTATACAAAAAACTCAACATACCAATCGGATTAATTCAGTCGGCATATGGCGGCTCTAACGTAGAGGCTTGGATGAGCCTTGAAGCAGCCCGTACGATTCCTTCGCTGAAAACAACGCTCGACAACTGCGCAAAATACGATTTCGACCGGGACTCAGTGAAAAAATATCTGGGCATGATCAACGAATTCCAAGTGCCGACGCTATTATATAATACGATGATTCACCCTTTGAAGACATTCCCGATACGCGGAGCCATCTGGTATCAAGGCGAAGCCAATGTGGGCAATACAAATTACTCCGCAATGATGGATAGTCTTATCTCGTTTTGGCGAAAAGACTGGGGATATCAATTCCCGTTCTACTACGTGCAACTTGCTGGCTATACAGAGGCCGTGGCAGTGCAGCCTGCATCAAGCTGGGCTACCTTGCGCTGGGAGCAATGGAAAACACTTGGACAGATGGAGAACGTGGGAATGGCTACAGCGGTTGATATAGGAAATCAATACGACATTCACCCGAAAAACAAGCAGGAACTCGGGCGGCGTCTCGCACTTGTTGCGCTTAAAAATACTTATGGTTTCGACGTTGTGGCTGAAGCTCCCGTGCCTATCAAATATGATTTTGCTTATAGGAAAGCCAAGATTATTTTCAACAAGAAGATTCACGTGCGCAACGACTCTATTCCAACGGGGTTCTTGTTCCAGGATAAAACTTACAGAAGTTATTACGAAGGCACGGCTACTCTTTTGAACGATACCACGATTGAAGTTTCTGTGATGCGTCCGGTTCGTCCCTACGCCATATATTATAATTGGGCCGACTATCCTTTGGGCAATATTTACGGAGAAAATGATTTGCCGGTGCTTCCGTTCCGCAGCGATCAGATGGATCTTGTAAACGGTATAGGAAATGTGCGCGTTGACAAGCCTTCGTCTTTGAACAATGTGTATTCCACCGACGGCACTCTCCTTCGTCAGAACGTAAACGAGGGCGATGCTACTGATAATTTGCCGAAGGGTATTTATATAATAGGAAATAAGAAAAAATATATCAGATAAAGTCTAAAATGAAACCGATGTCGTTTTTCCAGGAAGCCTTGAAATATTCGGTATGTGCGGTGGCTGCTGCGTTGTTTTGGGTATCAGCCGGTGCGCAAAGCAAACGGATAATTCTTGCTTCGGCTTCAACTCAACACCCATACGAAAGACCCGTTTGGAATGAGACCCAGGCAAAAGCTTGGTTTGACGCCCATAGTCCGATAGTGGGTGTGAATCACCCCGAACCGCCTTGCGATGCTGTAACACAAGACGAAGCTTTGCGCCTGGCGGCTGAAATTGGTTTCAACTCCGTTCGCTGGTGGCCTGACAACGGCAATTATATTAATAGCGTTGATAACTATGCTGCAATAGCCGACAAATATGGTATCAGCTGCGCTCCCGTTTTCGGTTTTACCCATGTGCCAACGAGCGAAGCCGATTCTGCGGCAATGGAAAGCAAGGTGCGCGAAATTATACGCCATTTCCGTGGAGATAGCCGCATTATAATGTGGGACATATGGAACGAACCGACTTGGTGGGGCGAAGATTGTCCAAAGGCAATGAAATGGATTAAAATCATTGCCCGTTGGTGTCGTGAAGAAGGCTGTACTCAGGCAATCACTTCCTCAATACTTTGGGACGCGGACATATCTGCGGCAAGCGGAGGCTCTTATGCAAGCGTTAGGCGTGATGCTGAGAAAGAAATGGACCTTCATAATTTCCACGACTACGCAATGCAGGAAAACCATAGCGCCAATATAAATTATATTATCAACCGCTACAAGAAAATAGACAATCGTCCGCTTATCTGTACCGAATCTCTTGTCCGCACGAGCGGTTCTGGTGTGGCCATGAGCCTTTCTGAGTTTTCTAAGAACAATATTGGTTTTTACACTTGGGGATTGTTTTCAAACGATGCCAATTGGGAGGTGCGTTGGGGGCGTTCTACTTTCTACGCTTATGAACCTATGTTTCACAACCTCCTATATGCCGGTGGCGATCCCATAGATGAGCGCGAACTTAGCTATATCAAGAATTTCCGCGTCCAAGATGGGGATACAAGCGTCTATCCTGGAAAGGAACGTACCGAACGTTGGACGAAGCGCCGTGCTTGGAAATGGCACAACGACGAACCTGTGAAAGGACTATATGCCTCTTCGGTTGACGATGCAAAGGAATTGTTGGAAAAGCATGCGTCAGACGGATTGTACAATACGATGACGGTGCGCCTGGATTACAACGTGTACAAGAAAAGCGGCTCTGAGGCGCTTTACAATCAAGTTGAAGACCTTGCCGCAACTGCCAAAAACGCGAATATAAAGCTTATCCCAGTTCTTATAACAAGCGAAATACTTAACGAAACGCGCGAATCGCTTGCCAAATATGCTTACAATGTAATCTACAAGTACTATAGCGATGCCCGTTTTGCCGGGTGGTGTTTATTTGAGCAGACCACAGCCGACGAACCTTCGGACTATTCCGAACTGTTTGCCTATTTGTTCAGCTATGTGCGCTATACTTTTCCAAATCAACCCATGTTTGCAGCCCCGCAAATCAGTTCTGCGCAAATGGCCGACTCAACAGCAACGGATTATGTCAATACTCTTTGGCAATTGAGCGATGTTGTGGCGTTCAACATGCAGGGGAATTCCGAAGCAAACGGTTCTCTTTTGGGCAATGTCATGGAACAATACCATCGTCCTTTATATATAATGAATGCGGTGGGGTTGCAGGACGAATTTGCGCCTTATCATGTAAATTGGATTGCTTCGTCGGAATTCAATGCCGAAGATGTGAGAAAATTCCGCAATTCTCCGCTCAATTTCACCAAAGAAGGCGACAACAACAAGAAACCTTCGTGGAACGCCTGGGCACAGGTCAACCGCGGGGCGGTGAAAGGTTTGTCGTATAATTCGGTAGCGGAAGCTTTGGCTGGAATTCCGGAAAAAGGAGCCAAAGGTATTTACAACAGCGTGCGGGTGCGTTTAGATTTCAAGGACTACAATACCGACCGCGAGCAGTTTATGGCCAATTTCAATGCGGTTCTCGATTCGGCGGAGTGCTACGGCATGACTGTTCTTCCCTCTTTGCTCGACGACAGATACGGAACGCGCAATGCTGCGGTGCTTCAGTCTTTTGTTGCCGACGTTGTGAGAACTTTCAATACCGATCCGCGCATCGCGGCGTGGGAGATATATAATGCGCCGTGCAGTGCTTCGCAGGTTTCAAACTCCAAAATGTTGAGCTTAATACCGCAACTTTTCGAGGCAGTGCGAAACGTTTATCCGCAACGCCCTGTTTATGTTACGCCAAACGTGCAGACGCAAACGTTTGCCGCTGATTTCGATTACAAGTCGGCTCTTATTCACGGAAGACGGTATGGTTGGAGCCTTTTGTCTCACGGCAAGGGAAGTATAGACCTCACGTATCTTTGCTGGAAGCTAAGCGATATCGTGGCATACAATTCTGCGCAAAATGCCCCCGAACTCGGTTGGCTCAATAGCGTTGCCTATCGTTTTGGACGGCCTGTGGTTTGCAACAAATGGGAGACAAAATCGTCTACGACCGTTGACGCTACGCTTGATGTGTTTAAGAATGGCCACACAATGTGGTATGTGGACGGCACGCTTGACGATGACAAAGTTAAGGACTTTGCATACCAAACGGTAATCACCGAGCATTGATTTTTAGGCTGAAAAATATGGGCCGCGTTGCTTTTTGCAATGCGGCTCTTTGTTTTGGTGAAATTAATATGGGGCGCGGTGGATATGCGGTGGCTTGGCGTGGGGACGGGGGCGGTTATTGCAAAAACAAAGCGGTGCAACCATAGAGTTGCACCGCCTTATATTCATGTCTTGCGCTTTGCTTTTATGCCAATGCGCTTTGTAGTCTGTTTTTAGAAGAGTTTTGACGGATATACGCCGTCGTCCACGAGTTTTTGAATCTTTGCCACAGTTTCTGGACGGTCTTCGGGATAGGTTACACCGAACCATTTGCTTGCTGTGTCAAGTACTTCCACGGTGGCAGTGCTTTCTTTTACGAGCTTGTCAACCATTAGCGGAATGAAGAACTCGCTCTTGGGATTTGCCATGTTTTTGGGATCAGCAAGGAAGGTCTTGAAATAGTCGTTGCTGTATGCAAAATAGTCGGGAGTGAAGCCCCAGAAATTCATGCTCACAGGAGTTTTTTCGTCGATGGTTACCCATTTGTCTTCCTCGTCCAGATATTGCACATCGCCGTTGTGGCGTTCAATCTTGGTGCGTTCCACAACGTCGGTCAACAGACCTGCGTCGCTTGTTGCGCATACACCGCGCGAAACAGTTCCGCTCTCGCTCAAAGTGTTGCCCACGCGGAAGCCCACCATTGCATATTTGTTTTTAGAGCCTTCGGGAAGTTCCGAAAGGAATTTGCCCATCACTTGAAATGAATCGCGTCCGTAAAAATCGTCGCAGTTCACAATTCCGAACGGCTCGTTTATCACGCTTTCGCCCATCATCAATGCGTGGTTTGTTCCCCATGGTTTTGTTCTTCCCTCGGGCACAGTGAACCCTTCGGGCAGAGCGTCGAGCGACTGGAATACCAATTCGCAGGGAATGTGTCCCTCGTATTTCGAAATAATCTTCTTGCGGAAATCCTCCTCAAAATCTTTGCGGATAACAAATACCAGCTTGCCGAATCCAGCATGGATAGCGTCGTAAATGGAGTAGTCCATTATGGTTTCGCCATTGGGTCCCAGACCGTCAAGCTGCTTCAAACCTCCGTAGCGGCTGCCCATTCCGGCAGCGAGCAAAAACAATGTAGGTTTCATATCTCTTTTATTTTATGTTATTTATTAATATGGTAATTTTCAACGATATTGGCGGAAATTTCCGCCCGTTTCTTACAAACTGCTAAATTACTCTTTTTTTTAGAAACAGGGGAGGAAATCGAGTTTTTTCATGTATAAAAAATCTAAAACCGCAGTAAATTTCCCCGTTTTCGTATGCTGCGAAAACTATGTGCCGTGGAGGCGAATACGAGGTCTGACTTTGTTAAAAACTCCGGGCCATGTAATTTTAATTAGATGCGTCGGAATTTAAATTAGATGCGGCGGAGTTTTTGCGAGATGCCGT
>CAVFYC010000060.1:0-13230 GCA_963626585.1 Christensenellaceae bacterium Phil1
CGTCGGAATTTAAATTTGGTGGCCCGGAATTTTCACGAGATGCCGTCTATGAAAAACGTGGGTGCGAGGAGGAGAAAAACATCGGCCTGCGGACGGAAAACTTTATCCCGAATTGTCAATGCCGGGCTTTGAAAGAGGAGGGGAGTGGGGCACGGCTAACTATTTGAATGTTTTTCATGATTTTATATCCCGGTATGTAAAATATGTATACGAATTTTGTTACCTTTGCAAGCAACTATATACGTATTTAACAGAACTTATTGGTCGCTGAGACCGAAACTATCAGATCCATGGCAGAAAGAAAAGCAATAAAGACAGCGCTGGTGTCCGTTTTTCACAAGGACGGACTTGAAGAAATCCTTAAAAAATTGCACGAAGAGGGAGTGAAACTGCTCTCTACGGGCGGCACGCAAAAATTCATCGAGGAATTGGGCTATCCTTGTACCAAGGTGGAGGAAATCACTACGTATCCCTCTATCCTCGGCGGCAGAGTAAAGACCCTACACCCCAAAATATTCGGAGGAATCCTCGGACGCCGCGAAAACGAAGGCGATATAAAGGAAATGGCGCAGTATGAAATACCTGCAATCGACCTCGTGATTGTAGACCTTTACCCCTTCGAGGAAACTGTGAAGAGCGGAGCTTCTGAGGCAGACATTATAGAGAAAATTGATATAGGCGGCATTTCGCTTATCCGCGCCGGAGCAAAAAATTTCAAGGACGTGGTTATCGTGCCTTCAAAGGCAGAATACGCCGACCTGCTCGAAGTGCTCAACGCAAAGGGTGCAAACTCCGACATTGAGGACCGCCGCCATTTTGCAGAGCGCGCATTCGCAACCAGCTCCCACTACGACACCGCAATACACTCGTATTTCGCAACGAGCAAGTAAGCTTTCCTGCCTATACTCAACAATATATTAAACAGAAAAGTATAAATGGGATTCTTTTCATTCACCCAAGAATTGGCGATGGACCTCGGAACAGCCAATACAATCATCATCAGCAATGACGAGATTGTAGTGAACGAGCCGTCGATTGTTGCTCTCGACAGAAACAGCAACAAAATGGTGAAAGTGGGCGAGGCTGCAAAGTTGATGTATGAAAAAACCAACGACAACTTCCGCGTTATCCGCCCCTTGCGAGATGGTGTGATTGCCGACTTCTATGCCTGCGAGCAGATGATGCGCGGGCTGATCAAAAACGCACAAAAGGGAAACCATCTCTTCTCTCCTTCGTTGCGCATGGTGATAGGCGTTCCCTCAGGCTCTACCGAAGTGGAACTGCGTGCCGTGCGCGATAGCGCAGAACACGCCGGCGGACGCGATGTCTACCTTGTGTTTGAACCAATGGCGGCTGCAATCGGTATTGGAGAGGAACAGCGCGAAGCGGGAATGGACCCGAAAGACTGCTTGGACGTTGAAGCTCCCGAGGGAAACATGATTGTGGATATAGGCGGCGGTACTACGGAAATTGCAGTGATTTCGCTCGGCGGAATAGTGTCGAACAATTCCATAAAGATTGCCGGCGACGATTTCAACGGCGATATCCAGGAATATATGGCGCGTCAGCACAACATCAGAGTGAGCGAAAGAATGGCGGAACGCATCAAAATACACGTGGGAAGCGCTCTCACCGACCTCGGCGACCAAGCTCCGCAGGATTATGTGGTGCACGGACCAAACCGAATCACGTCTCTGCCGATGGAAGTGCCGGTATGTTATCAGGAAATAGCCCACTGTCTTGAAGGCAGCATAGCTAGAATAGAAACAGCCGTACTTAATGCGCTCGGAAACACACCTCCCGAACTTTATGCCGACATAGTGCACAACGGAATATACCTCACAGGCGGCGGAGCCCTGCTGCGCGGACTCGACAAACGCTTGTCAAACAAAATAAATATCCCGTTCCATGTGGCAAAAGACCCTCTGCTCTGTGTGGCAAAGGGTACAGGAGTGGCGTTGAAGAACGTAAACCACTATTCGTTCCTTATGAGATAAACTGCATGCGCCGGAAACGACGCGAATACTGATACGCAAATGGTTAGATGGCGGATTGCCAAGGCAGCACGCTTCTAACCATTTTCGCAATAAGACGACACCGAAACCAAAGCAAGTGCCATACAACACATTTGCGTAACTCTGCCACAATTCCCGTATCTGCTGAATGCACAATCTGATTGAATTCATAAAAAGCCATTTCCACTGGGTAGTTTTCCTGCTTCTCGAAAGTATGGGACTGGTTATGCTTTTCCACTTCAACGACTATCAGGCGAGCGTATGGTTTACCTCGGCAAATGAGTTTACTGCCACAGTCGACAAAACCTATTCCGAAATCATGGCATACATCAACCTCGGAAAAGTGAACCGGGACCTTACGACAAGAAACGTGATGCTTCAAAAACAAGTGGACCAATTGCGCGAGATACTTTATGCCCAAGGCCACGACTCCCTTGATATTGACGAGAAACAAAAGAAAGTTTTGGCGGGATTCAAGCTAATTCCTGCGAAAGTAACTTCAAACAGCGTTACAAAGGCAAACAACTTTATCGTAATAGACAAAGGCGAAAATGCAGGCATTCACCCCGACATGGGAGTGGTAAGCGGCGGCGGAATAGTGGGAATAGTTTCTCTCACAAGCCGCAACTACAGCCTGGTAATGCCTGTGCTCAACCGCAAGTCGAGTATCAGTTGCCGCATACGCGGACATAAGTTTTTCGGTTACTTAGGTTGGGAAGGCGGAAGTCCGTTGATAGCCTATCTTAACGACGTGCCGCGCTACGCACAATTCAAGGTGGGCGATTATGTTGAGACAAGCGGACACTCATCTATATTCCCGCCGGGATTGTTTGTGGGAAAGATTATCGCAATAGGCAACTCAAACGACGGACTGTCGTATCGCGTGAAAGTAAATCTGGCCACAGATTTTGCAGATCTGCGCGACGTTTGCGTGATAGCCAACCCCGCTAAACCAGAAGTGGACTCCCTGCAAGTGCATGCCGTAGAAATGGAACAAACCACAGACTAAAGCAAAATATGTTAGGCACATTCTTGAAAAGATTAGGTTGGTTTTTACTGATACTCGCTCTGCAAGTGTTGGTGTTCGACCACGTGCACATCTTCGGGCATGCCACACCGTTTGTGGCAGTTTATTTTGTGCTGTTGTTCCCTGCCGACTGTTCGAAAAGCGGTATCCTTTTGTGGAGCTTTGTTTTTGGCGTAATCGCAGACACTTTTACCAACACTCCGGGCGTTGCCGCAATTTCTCTGACAACTACCGCGATGATTCAACCCTGGCTTCTGAAAATTAACTCCACTGTAGAAACCGACGACGACGTACCTGTTCCTTCTTCTGTCAAGATGGGGTGGAGCGCATATATACGATACGTTTCGCTGGCAGTGGTTCTGTGTGAAACGATATTCTATCTGCTCGAAACGTTCTCCTTTTTCAATTGGATGGAAATGCTTGTAAATGCCGGCAGCAGCGCTCTGCTTACGATTTTGATTATAGTTGCGATAGAAAGCGTGAGGACAAGCGGAAAGAAAAGGGCAGAATGAGCGGCAATCTTGAGAACAGAAAATATGTGGTGGGCGCAATGGCTATCGCTGTTGTGCTTATATATATGATAAGACTCTTTGCCTTGCAGATTATGAGCGACGACTACAAAAAGAACGCCGACTCAAATGCTTTCATGAAGAAGATACAATATCCTTCGCGCGGACTTATTACCGACAGAAACGGGAAACTTCTTGTTTACAACGAACCTGCTTACAACTTGATGGTGATAATGAACGAACAGCACGGCATCGATACGCTCGAGTTCTGCCGCACGCTCGGAATTACAAAGGATTTCTACATAAAAAGAATGCTTGAAATCAAAGACAGCAAGAAGAATCCGGGATATTCCAGGCACACTCCGCAACTTTTCCTTAGTCAGATTCCGGCGCAGGAGTTTTCCCAGATAGAAGAGAAGCTGTTTCGTTTTCGCGGTTTCTCGGTTGAGCGGCGCAGTATCCGACGTTATGTTTACGGTGTGGGAGCTCATGTGCTCGGCGACGTAGGCGAGGTGTCGCAGAACGATATTGACGAGGATTATTACTATCAGCCGGGCGATTACATCGGCAAGATTGGTGTCGAGAGCTCTTATGAGAATTATCTTCGCGGCGAGAAGGGAATGGAGATACTGCTGCGCGATGTTCATGGCCGCATCAAGGGCAGATACCAAGACGGCAAATTCGACCGGCGTCCGCAACCGGGAAGAAACTTAAAGCTTAGCATCGATGTAGACTTGCAGGCGCTTGGCGAGAGAATAATGGAAGGAAAAATTGGAAGCATTGTCGCAATCGAGCCAAAGACTGGAGAAATTCTTTGCATGGTATCTTCGCCAAGCTATGACCCGCGTCTTATGATTGGCCGCCAACGTGGGAAAAACCAGAAGCTGCTTCAGAAAAATCCGCGCAAGCCTTTGCTCAACCGTGCCATAAGCGGGCAATATCCGCCGGGTTCTACGTTCAAGCCCACCCAAGCCCTTACGTTTATGCAGGAAGGAATTATTTCTCCCGGCACTTCGTTTGCGTGCCATCACGGACTTTCGATTGGCCGTTTCCATCAGGCTTGCCACGGCCACGCATCTCCCATATCGCTTGTGCCTGCCCTTGCCACTTCCTGCAACGCTTATTTTTCCTGGGGCTTTTATTATATGATGGGCAACCGCCGCAAGTATCACAACATCGAAGATGCTTTTACCCGGTGGAAAGATTATATGGTTTCGATGGGCTATGGTTATAAACTTGGCGTAGATATGCCGGGCGAGCGCCGTGGAATGATTCCCAATTCGGAATATTACGACAAACATTACCGACATCGTTGGAACGGTGTTACGATTATAAGCGATGCCATTGGTCAGGGCGAGGTTAATGCCACACCTTTGCAGATTGCCAACCTTGCGGCTACGATTGCCAACCGAGGTTATTTCATCACCCCGCACGTTGTGAGACAGATTGAGGGTTGTTCGCTCGACAGCATCTATCGCACGCGCCGCTACACCATGGTTGAGCATCGCTACTACGATTATGTTGTTGCCGGCATGCGCAAAGCGGTTCTCGGAGGTACGTGCACGAGTGCAAACCTTCCGGGGATAGAAGTTTGCGGAAAGACCGGAACGGCTCAGAACCGCGGCCACGACCATTCGGCATTCATTGGTTTTGCTCCGATGAACGACCCAAAAATCGCGATAGCCGTCTACGTTGAAAACGGTGGCTTTGGAGCGCATTTCGGTGTGCCTATCGGGGCGGTTATGATAGAAAAATATTTGAACGGAACGCTTTCTCCTCGCGGCGAGAGCTTGGCCGAAGAATTCCAACACAAACGTATTTCTTATGGTACAGGGGAACGATAGACCTACATCATTTTTCAAACGGCTTGATTGGTTTACAATTGGTCTGTTTCTTGTCCTGGTAACTCTTGGCTGGTTCAGCGTGTGCGGGGCAAGCTACGAATACGGGCAGACCGACTTTTTCAGCTTTGATTCACGCTCCGGCAAACAGTTGATATGGATTGGCTGCTCGCTTGTGTTGGCTTTCGTGATTCTTATGCTCGACGACAAGATTTTCGATACGTTTGCCTACGTGGTTTACATTGCTTTCATGGCTTTGCTGCTTGTTACGCCGTTTTTGGCAACCGATATCAAGGGTTCTTATTCGTGGATAAAACTCGGGAGTGTGAGTATTCAGCCGGCCGAGTTCGCAAAGTGTGCCACTGCGCTGGCTCTTGCGAAATTCATGGGGCATTATGGTTATGATATCCACCGCACCAAAACTTTCCTTGCTACGCTTGCGCTTGTGTTGCTGCCCATGCTGCTCATCGTGATGCAGAGGGAAACCGGTTCGGCTCTCGTCTACACGGCATTTTTCCTCATGCTCTATCGCGAAGGTATGAACGGAAATTTCCTGTTTGCCGGATTTGCCGCCGTGGCCTACTTTGTAATCGGGCAAAAGTTCACGGACGTTCTCATAGACGGCACCTACACTTCGGTAAGTGAGTTCGTGGTGCTTCTGCTGGTATGGCTTTTTTCTGCGGCAATGACTTTCAATGCATCGGCAAGCCGTGTGCATTTCTGGAGAATATTCGGATTTGGCGGCGGGGCTATTCTGCTTTGCTGGTTGTTCTCGCGTTTCGTGATTCCGTTTGATGTGGGCTACGCGTTGCTTGCCGTGATTGTTGCGGCGGTGCTTTATCTATGTGTGCAGGCCGTGATGCTCAAACGTTTGCGCTTTCTCTATGTGGCTATGTTTGCTCTGGCTTCCACGGCGTTCTTTTTCTCCACCGACTATGTGCTCAACGATGTGCTCGAACCCCACCAGCAACAGCGCATAAAGGTTCTGCTCGGAAAGGAACAGGACTTGAACGGCGCGGGATACAATGTAAATCAAAGCAAAATCGCTATTGGTTCGGGCGGCATCGTAGGAAAGGGGTTCCTCAACGGCACCCAGACAAAACTGAAATATGTGCCCGAACAGGATACCGACTTTATATTTTGCACTGTGGGTGAGGAAAAAGGGTTTATAGGCGCTTCGGTGGTGCTGATATTGTATCTCACACTAATTTTGCGGCTCATAAGCCTTGCCGAAAGGCAAAGTTTTGCGTTTGGGCGCATTTTCGGTTATTGCGTGTTGAGCATATTTCTGTTTCATGTGTTTATAAATGTGGGCATGGTCATAGGTCTCACGCCCGTGATAGGCATTCCGCTCCCGTTTTTCAGTTATGGCGGTTCTTCGCTGTGGGGATTCACGATTTTGCTGTTTATATTTCTGCGCATCGACGCTGCCCGAAAGGAGTGAAATAGCCCTCAAAAAAACTTCTCGGCATCTCGTAAAAACTCCGGGCCATGAAATTTAAATTCCGACGCATCTAATTTAAATTAGGTCTGACATAGTTTTGACGAAAATCTGTGCTTGATTTCCAACGTCTTACAAAGACGTAAAAACAAGCCTTTCGCCATGCTGCAAATGCGGCTTTGAAATTAGCTTTTGCCCAAAAAACGTGCGCATATATAATAGGCGTGGGGCAAAATGCTTATATTTGTAAATGTTATGAAGTATTCGATTATCATACCCGTTTACAACCGCCCCGATGAGGTGGGCGAACTTCTTGAAAGCATAGCCTCTCAGCCCCGTCCCGACGTGGAGGTGATTGTTGTTGAAGACGGTTCTACCGTTGACTGCAAGGAAGTTGTAGCAAAATTCGAGAACCGCCTTCTGATATCCTATCTCGTAAAAGAAAACGGCGGTCCTGCTATGGCGAGAAACTTTGGCGCGCAACACGCATCGGGCGAATGGCTGCTGATATTGGACAGCGACGTTGTGCTTCCGCCTAACTATTTCGAGGCTGTGGACAGTGGTATTGAAAACGAGCAATGCGATGCGTTTGGCGGGCCCGATTGTGCCGCCGACAACTTTACCCCCGTGCAAAAGGCCATAAGCTATGCGATGACTTCCTTTTTCACGACGGGCGGAATACGTGGCGGAAAGAAAAAGATGGACAAGTTTTATCCCCGTTCCTATAATATGGGCATACGCAGCGAGGTCTACGAAAAACTCGGCGGCTTCTCGCGGATGCGTTTCGGCGAAGACATCGATTTCAGCTACCGCATCGTGGAAAACGGATACAAGGCCGTGCTAATTCCCAAGGCATGGGTTTGGCACAAACGCCGCACAGATTTCCGCAAGTTCTTTAAGCAAGTGCACAACTCGGGCATAGCGCGCATAAACCTTGAGCACCGCCACCCGGGAACAATGAAAGCCGTACACATGTTGCCTGCCGCCTTCACTCTGGGCTGCTTCATTCTGATAGTGGGCGGCTATTTCTGCAAATGGAGCATACTGCCGCTTCTGCTCTACGCCCTGCTCGTGTTTCTCGGCAGTCTTGCCACCTACAAAAGCCCCAAGGTAGCCCTGCTCTCCGTTCCCGCCGCGTTTATCCAGCTCATAGGCTACGGCACAGGCTTTCTCGTTGCAAGCATAAGGCGAAACGTGATGAAAGAAGAGGAGTTCGAAGCTTTTAAGGACAACTTCTATAAATGAAAATAGGAATAAAGCAACTCGCCGAGGAAGACCGCCCGCGCGAAAAGCTACTAAAACACGGCGCCGAGGCTTTGTCGAAATCCGAACTGCTCGCAATTCTCGTGGGCTCGGGCAATGCCGAAGAAAATGTGGTGGCGCTTATGCAGCGGATACTGCGCGACAGCAACGACAACCTCAGGACACTCTCTTCGAAAAGCCTCGAAAATCTTTTGCAATACAAGGGAATCGGCACGGCAAAGGCTGTGGTGATAAAAGCAGCGTGCCAAATAGGAAAACTGATGCAGGCCGAAAATGTGGAAAAGCGCGAGACGATGAATTCCCCCGAAAAAGTGCGCGATTATTTCGCACCTCAACTTTACGGCAAAGCCAACGAGGAAGTCTGGGTGCTGCTGCTCGACACACGACTTCAGATTATAGCCGACCGACAAATAAGCAAGGGAGGAATTACTGAGACAAGCGTGGATATTAGAATAGTTCTCCGCGAAGCAATAGCGGCACAAGCCACGTCAATGATACTTGTGCACAATCACCCTACGGGCAATGTTTCGCCGAGCAGGGCTGACGATTTGCTTACAAAGCGACTGGCCGATGCGGGAAAGATTATGAACATCGCGCTGCAAGACCATGTGATTGTGGGAGGCAATGATTTTTACAGCTATCGCGACCACGGCAAACTGTAAAGCCTTGGCAAAACGCCAAAACCTGTTGCCAAACAAAAGAAGAACCTCCAAATTCTGCTATTTCGCCGGCTTGGGAATAACCTTTGAGAGATCGGCAAACTCATATCCCATGCCGCGCAATTTGTCTATGAGCTCGGGCAAACGATTGTAGAACTTGTCGGTCCGCTTCTCGCTTGTACCGAAATGTATAAGCAATATATGTCCGTTTATACCCCGTGGCTGCTCCTCCGCCATGCGTAATGTTCGCTCCAATATATAGTCGCTGCTGTAATAGCGGGCCATGTCGGGAGTGGTATAATCGCCGTAGGTCAGAGTCCCGTAGGTATTGTTTATAAGTTGTAGCCCCATTTCTTTCGCCCATGCCGAAACGGTGTCGTTGAAATGCTCGAAAGGCGGAATGAAAAAGTACGCCTTTTTCTTCTTAATGCCAAACGGCGCCATGGTGTCGTATGCCTTGCGAATGTCAGCGCGGAACTCAGCGCGGCTGACAAGCATCGTGTCGTTTCTATCCCATGGAAAATAAAGCAAATGGGAATAGCCGTGGCAGCCAACGTAATGTTTTGCCTTTACAAGCCTCTTGACTACGTCTGGGAACCGTTCGAAAAATCTTCCGGTGAAGAAAAAATGCCCCTTCACCCCTTTTTGTTTCAACGTAGATATCACGGTGTCGGCACCGTCGGCCATGTCGGCAGCCGTAAATACGAGGGCAACTTTCCGCAGCTCGGGGTTCATTTGCGTGATGCCGCCGCGCGTGTAAACATTTCGGTCTGCCTTTTGTGCACTGGCAGTATTGGTAAAAGCAATTGCCGCTATAAACAGCGCAATAGCCATTGTAGTTCTCAATATCATAGTCTGTTTCAATTCGATAGGGCAAAGGTATGAAAATTGTACGGGCTGAATAATAATAACATCGCAAGTTTTGCGCTTTTGGCGAGTTATGTGTAAATTTGCAATGTATTTAACGGCGTGGCAAAGCCAGCCAGTACAAGTAACAACATACATAAAATAATTATATCGATATGGCAAAAGCACCGGAATTCAACTACGCGCCAATGTTTCAGAAAGGAACTGACGACACTGAGTACCGTTTGATTTCAAAAGAAGGTATTTCTACCGCAGAATTTGAGGGAAAAGAAATTTTGAAGGTTTCGCCCGAGGCTCTCACGCTTCTCGCACAGCAGGCATTCCATGACGTGGAATTTTTGTTGCGCCGTTCTCATAACGAGCAGGTAGCTGCGATTCTCGACGACCCGGAAGCTTCGGACAACGACAAATATGTTGCGCTCACGATGCTTCGCAATGCAGAAACGTCCGCAAAAGGAATTTTGCCTTTCTGTCAAGATACGGGCACGGCGATTATTCATGGTGAAAAAGGTCAGCAGGTGTGGACCGGATTCGACGATGCAGAAGCTCTGAGTCGCGGTGTCTATAATACTTTTACCGAAGATAATTTGCGCTATTCCCAAAATGCTCCGCTCACAATGTACGATGAAGTGAACACCAAGTGCAATCTTCCTGCCCAGATAGACATTGAGGCAGAAGAGGGCGCAGAATATCGTTTCATTATGGTAGCAAAAGGCGGCGGCTCGGCAAACAAGACGTATCTATATCCGATGACGAAGGCCATTATACAGAACGAAGGCACGCTCATACCGTTCCTCGTGGAAAAGATGCGCAGTCTCGGAACGGCAGCATGCCCTCCATATCATATTTGCTTTGTTATCGGCGGAACTTCGGCTGAGAAAAATTTGCTGACAGTTAAGCTCGGTTCGATTCATTACTATGATAATTTGCCTACAAGCGGAGACGCTACCGGCAGAGCCTTTCGCGATCTCGATCTCGAGGCTAAACTTTTGGAAAAAGCCCATGAAATAGGTTTCGGAGCTCAGTTCGGCGGAAAATCATTTGCGCACGACATTCGCGTGATACGCCTTCCGCGCCACGGCGCAAGCTGTCCAATCGGTTTGGGAGTGAGTTGCTCGGCCGACAGAAACATCAAAGCAAAAATTAACAAGGACGGAATTTGGCTGGAAAAGATGGACAGCAATCCTGCAAGCCTTATCCCCGCTAATTTGCAGCAGCCCGGCGAAAATGGAGGCGTTGTGATAGATTTGGATAAAGGCATTGAAGCTGCGCGCAAGGAGCTTACGAAATATCCGGTGAGCACTCGTGTCTCGTTGAACGGCACAATAATAGTTGCGCGCGACATTGCGCATGCCAAGCTCAAAGCCCGTCTTGACAACGGCGAAGGTCTTCCGCAATATTTCAAGGATTATCCTGTGCTTTACGCAGGTCCGGCAAAAACTCCCGAAGGTTATCCTTGCGGAAGTATGGGCCCGACAACATCAAACCGCATGGACCCTTACGTAGATGAGTTCCAGGCAAACGGAGGTTCGATGATAATGATAGGCAAAGGCAACCGCGGAAAGGAAGTAACTGATGCGTGCAAAAAACACGGCGGTTTCTATCTCGGCACAATTGGTGGCGTAGCTGCTGTGTTGTCTCAAGATAGTATTCGAAGCATAGAATGTGTGGAATTCCCCGAAATTGGAATGGAGGCTGTCTGGAAAATTTCGGTCAAGGACTTCCCTGCTTTCATTCTTGTGGACGACAAGGGAAACGATTTCTTCACACAGTTGAAACCTTGGTGCCCGAATTGCGCTAAATAATTCATCTGAGCGAAACGATATCTGCCGCCGCATTTCCGATAAGGGAGTGCGGCGGTTTTTTCGTTGTAAAAATAGGTGCGGGAAACGTTTGCGGGGAAATTTCAGGGGATTGCGGAGAAAAGAGATAGGGATTAATGCAAACAAAAACGCTCAAGTATCGAATTCCGATGCTTGAGCGTTTTGCTTGTACCCAGAGCCGGGGTCGAACCGGCACGAATTGCTTCACTGGTGTTTGAGACCAGCGCGTCTACCTATTCCGCCATCTGGGCTTGTGCCTGCTTGGTTTTGCAGGGGCTTTGCTGTAAGCGACGCGTTTATGGGCGCAAAATTATGGTAATTCTCCGAATTGACCAAGTGTTTTATGGAATTTCTTGGTTTTACGATATTTTAATATGCCTCTTTGTGATGCTTTCGCGAGAGTTTTATATTTTTAGAGTGCGTTTCGAGTGCAGAAAAACAAAATGCCCTGCACGGTGATGCGCCTACAAAACTATAAAATATGAGCAAGGATTTTTGTGTAATACTTGCGGGCGGAGCGGGAAGACGTCTTTGGCCGGCAAGTTGTGAAAGGATGCCGAAGCAATTTCTTGATGTTTTGGGAACGGGGGAGACTTTGTTGCAGTCTACATACCGGAGGTTCGCGAAATTTATCGAGCCGGAAAAAATTTATGTGTCTACATGCGCAAAATATATTGACTTGGTGGAGGAACAGCTGCCCGAATTGTCGCGCCGGCATATACTTGCCGAACCGGTGAGGCTTGGCACTGCGCCGGCGGTAGCGTGGGCGAGCAGCCATATAGCCTACGAAGAACCGGAGGCAAGGATTGTGTTTTCGCCTGCCGACCAGTTCATCACGCTTGAAAGCGAGTTTGAGAAGAACATTCGCCGCGCCCTCGATTTTGTGTCAACCCACGACGTGGTGGCAGTGATGGGAGTGCGCCCCACGATGCCTGCCACAGAATACGGATACATTCAAATGGGCGAGCAGCCTGACGAAAACGGTTTTGCACCCGTCAAGTCGTTTACCGAAAAGCCCGACGATGTTTTTGCAAAGATGTTTGTTGAGAGCGGAGAGTTTCTTTGGAACACGGGACTTTATGTGTGGAATGCGCATACCATGCAAAGCTATGTGGCAGAGCTGATTCCGAATATTTTGCCCCATTTGCGCGAATTTGTGAACCTATCCCGTGAGGAAGAGCAGGCTTTTGTGGAGAAATACTACCCCTCGAATCTTTATCTGTCCATAGAGCAGGTGATTCTTGAGCGTACTGCAAACGTGTATGTGGAAAACTGTTCGTTTGGCTGGGCCGATCTTGGCACGTGGGAGAGTCTTCACAGAGTTACCAACAAAGATGCCGAAGGCAATGCCCAACTTGGCACCCGCACCATCATGCACGATTGCAAGGACAATGTGGTTCGTCTCACCGACGGGCGTGTTGCCGTGCTCGAAGGGCTTGACGGTTTTGTTGTGGCCGAAAGTGGCAATGTGCTCGTGGTATGCAAGCGAGGCGATTCCAACCGCGTGAAACTTCTGGCCAACGAAGCGCAGATGAAGCTCGGAGAAGAATTCGGATAAACGGCTTTCGGGATATACAATATATATAATAGGGAAGCGTGTGTGCCCCCCAAAAAAATTAAGGCGGAATGTTGCGAAAACAATGTTCCGCCTATTTTTTTTCTACAAGGAAGTGGAGCGAACGTAACTGCTTGTTTTTCAGAATCTGTATGATGTGGTAAAAACAATGTCAGATATAGCAAAAACTCCGGGCCACCAAATTTAAATTCCGCCGCATCTAATTTAAA
>CAVFYC010000061.1:0-13217 GCA_963626585.1 Christensenellaceae bacterium Phil1
TCCTCGGACTTCTTGGCGAAACACATCGGACATTTTGACGAAAATCACTTGATCTCTTGACGAATATCATCTGATATCTTGCGAAATTCATCGGACTTCTTGGCGAAACTCATGCGGGGGAATCTCTTTTTCGTGCGGGCTATTGGCTTCTACATTTGTTATATATGCCTTGTTTACGGCAATAAAATTGGTGGTGATGGCTGCTAGGCATACAAAAAGCCCGGCCTTCTTTTCCGAAAGCCGGGCTTCATATTTTAATTTGTCTGTCAGGAGTTCATCGACAAGAGGAATTCCTCGTTGGTTCTCGTGTTTTCCAAACGGTCTTTCACGAAGTTTATTGCTTCCACTGAGTTCATGTCGGCAATGTACTTGCGGAGTATCCACATGCGGTCGAGTGTCTGGCGGTCTTGGAGCAAGTCGTCGCGGCGTGTGCCCGAAGCTGTGATGTTCACTGCGGGGAAGATGCGCTTGTTGCTCAGCGCGCGGTCGAGCTGCAACTCCATGTTTCCTGTTCCCTTGAACTCTTCAAAGATTACTTCGTCCATCTTGCTGCCGGTGTCGATGAGTGCTGTTGCGATGATTGTGAGTGAGCCGCCGCCTTCGATGTTGCGTGCTGCGCCGAAGAAGCGTTTGGGCTTTTGAAGTGCATTGGCATCTACACCACCGGTTAGCACTTTTCCGCTTGCTGGCGAAACGGTGTTGTAAGCGCGTGCGAGTCTCGTGATGGAATCGAGGAATATCACTACGTCGTGGCCGCATTCTACCATTCGTTTTGCTTTTTCGATGACGAGACCGGCTATCTTGACGTGGTGTGTGGCTGGTTCGTCAAACGTGGAGGCTATGACTTCGGCGTTCACAGTGCGCGCCATGTCGGTTACTTCCTCGGGGCGCTCGTCGATGAGCAGCATCATCAGGTAGGTGTCGGGGTGGTTCTTTGCTATGGAGTTGGCAATGTCTTTTAGCAACATGGTTTTACCCGTTTTGGGTTGTGCCACGATGAGTGCGCGCTGGCCTTTGCCTATCGGGGCGAACAAGTCGACTATGCGCGCCGAAAGGTTGTCGTAGTTACCGGAACATAGCTTGAACTTCTCGTCGGGGAACAAGGGGGTGAGGTGTTCAAACGGCACTCTGTCTCGAACTATTTCGGGGGATATGCCGTTTATCTTGCTTGCGTTGAGCAATGCGAAGAACTTCTCGCCTTCGTGTGGGATTCTTACGTTTCCTTCAACCACATCGCCGGTCTTCAGGCCGTATGTCTTGATTTGTTGTCCCGATACATAGATGTCATCGGGCGAAGAAAGGTAGTTGTAGTCGGACGAGCGCAGGAAACCAAAGCCTTCGGGCATGATTTCAAGGCAGCCGCTGCCCTGGAGTATTTGGTCGAAATTATAGCGCGGCATAGGAGGAGACGGCGTGAATACTTCTCTGCGCGGTCCTCCGCCCAGTCTGCCGTTTGCTATTTCGGCTTCTATAAAACTTTCGTCCGACGAAAACGCGCCGCCGTAGTTCTTCATACCACCGCGCATCGGCTCCACCATTGGCACATCAAAGTCATCTACAATGGGGATATCCACCACCGTTACGAAATCCGGGCCATTGTCTTCGTCAGCAGGCTTGGACGTTTCAGCAGGAGCTGTTTTTGTTTCTTCCGGAGCCTCGGCGTTTTCGTTGTCCTGCGGTGCTTCCTGCTCGGGAACATTCTCGCTTTCCTCTTCGTCGTTTGCTACCGTAGGCAGTTCCTTGCGTATGGTTTCGTAATCGGTTACCCAATCAGAACCTTTCTTTGCCTGTTGGCTATTGTCAGAGACCTCAGAAGTCATCTCTTCCATACTTTCAGTCAAAATGGCAGGGTGTTCAACTTCATCTTCAACAGAAGGCAACACGATTGTATCTTCGTCCGCTTTCTTCCTCGTAATACGTTTGCGCGTTTTGGGAGCTTTCACTTCCGCTTCGGCTGCACTCGTATCTATTGCGTCAGAAACAGTTTCTGCAGCCTTTTCAACCACATCTTCGTCAGCTTCTGCCTTTTTGGCTTCGGCTTTCACGCTCTTGCTTTGCGAAGCAGAGTAAACACGGTCAGCTTCTTTCTTCACAATACGCGCACGACGTTTGGTTGCAGGCTTTTTTGCCGCATTCTGTACCGCCTGTTCATCGAGAATTTGATAGACAATGTCTTCCTGCGTATCAGAATTATTATATTTTACTTCCAGTTCGTCTGCAATGGCACGAACTTCGGATTCGCTCTTTTGCATGAGCTCATCTTTGTTGTAGTTTGACATATTATATATAAAGGATTACCGGCATCCAATGGGATAAAACTATCCTAACCAGACTACCAAGATTAAAATTCGGATTTGTATTTCGATGTAAATTAAACAGAAGAACTCACAAGAAGTGGGTTAAATTCGTTGCAAAGGTAATATAATTATTTCATTTATGCGTTTTTGCAAAAGTTTTTTTGAAACAAGGAGAGACAAGACCCAATTCTCGGCAAAGAAAAGCTCATGCAAAAACACCTCAACCCCTCTACACTATTGTTTGTTTTCGGACAAATATCTTGCTTAAAGTAACAGTTCTTCTCCGTTTAACGCGACAAACAAAAGGAAAAGGCTTTGTTTTTGATAAATTAGGGTTACTTTTATCCCCGTTTACTTACAATTTACTGTATTAAGCCTTGGCGCAATGCCGTTTTAGATACTATTTTGGGCAGTGTAACGCTTATATTTGCTATCTTTGCAAAACACCAAGCAATTTGATGCTTGTTGAAAATCAAAACCATCATGTCTACAGTTATACTCAAATATCCCGCAGGCAATATCTTTTCCGTCAAATCCGCCCTCAAGCGTTTGGGAGTTGACAGCGTTGTTACTGACGATGTGAAAGCGCTACAGACTGCCGACCACGTAATAATTCCCGGTCAGGGAGAAGCTGCCGTAACTATGGAATATCTCCGTAAAACAGGTTTGGACAATGTTATACATTCGCTCAAGCAACCAGTTTTAGGTATCTGTATAGGCATGCAACTAATGTGTGGACACTCTGAGGAAGGCGGAGGGGCAGATTGTCTTGAAATATTTCCTGAAATAAATGTCAAACGTTTCGTTCCACAAAAAGGAGAGAAAATTCCTCATATGGGCTGGAACTCACTCACCAATATGAAAGGTAATTTGTTTAAAGGGGTGAATGATGGTAGTTATGTGTATTTCGTACACAGTTATTACGTGCCTATAAATCCATACACAGTAGCCCAAACAGAATATGCCGACAATTTTAGCGCAGCCATTGAACGAGATAATTTTATGGCGGTACAATTCCATCCTGAAAAAAGCGGTATCGTGGGTGAAACGATTCTAAAGAATTTCCTTGAGATATGATACAACTTATACCCGCTATTGATTTGATTGGAGGGCATTGTGTAAGACTTGCCCAAGGAGATTACTCGAGAAAAACCGATTATAGCGCATCTCCTGTAGACTTAGCGATAGAATACGAAAAACTCGGTTACACTCGACTTCATCTGGTAGATCTTGACGGGGCTAAACAAGGAAAGCCTACAAATCTTGATGTATTAGGCAAGATTTGTTCTGAGACCCAACTGCATGTTGATTTTGGCGGCGGCATAAAAACCGACGAAGACCTAAGAAATGTTTTCGATAACGGGGCTGAAGCCGTAAGCATTGGCAGCATGGCAGTAAATGAATTTGAGACAGTAGTAAAATGGATAGAGACCTACGGAGCCAATAAATTTATAATATCGGCCGATGTCAGAAACGGAAAAGTTAGAACACACGGCTGGACCGAAGATTCAGGTATGACCATAAACAATCTGCTTGAAAAATATTGGCATTTGGGAGTTAGAAATGTATTGTGCACCGATATCTCCCGCGACGGAATGCTTTGCGGTTCCAATATAGAACTATATACCAAGATTATGAAGGATTTTCCAGATTGCAAACTAATTGCGAGTGGTGGCATAAGTAATATTGAAGATATTATATCACTAGACAAATCAGGGATTCCTGCTGTCGTTTTTGGCAGAGCTATATATGAAGGGCTTATTGACATGAAACAACTCGCACAAAAATTCAATTTAACTCCTAAAATGTAGAAATAATGTTGGCAAAACGCATTATACCATGCTTGGACGTTAAAGACGGACGCACTGTCAAAGGCGTAAACTTTGTCGGATTACGCGATGCCGGAGATCCTGTTGAAATGGGGAAAATCTACTCAGACCAAATGGCAGATGAACTCGTATTTCTTGACATTACAGCAAGTGTTGAAGGACGCAAAACATTTACCGAAATGGTAAAACGAGTAGCAACAGAGCTTTCCATACCTTTCACCGTAGGCGGTGGGGTTGGTTCTTTGGCTGACGTAGAGCGTTTATTAAACGCCGGTGCAGACAAAGTCGCTGTAAATTCTGCTGCATTAAAAAAACCAGAACTAATCGAAGATATAGCAACTCATTTCGGATCACAAATCTGCGTGCTTGCTATTGATGCGAAATACGATAATGGAGAATGGAAATGCTATCTTAATGGTGGCAGAACGCCTACAGACAAAAATCTTTTTGAATGGGCACGAGAAGGATACAACCGTGGCGCCGGTGAAATCTTATTTACCAGTATGAACAACGATGGAACTAAAGAAGGATTCGCCAATGATGCTCTTAGGATAATAAGCGAAGAAGTAGGCATTCCTTTGATTGCTTCGGGAGGTGCTGGTAAAAAAGAAGATTTCCGCGATACTTTTCTCGAAGGACACGCAGATGCAGCCCTTGCCGCAAGCGTATTCCACTACGGAGAAATCAAAATCCCAAAACTAAAGAAATACTTACACGAAGAAGGCATAGAAGTAAGATTATAAAGAATATAGCAATGAATATAGATTTCGATAAAATGAACGGGCTTGTACCGGCAATTATACAAGACAGCGTAACAAAAAACGTGCTTATGCTGGGATTTATGAATGAGGAAGCATTCAAGAAAACTATTGCCACAAAACGCGTAACATTCTACAGCCGCACACGCAATTGTATTTGGACAAAAGGAGAAACAAGTGGGAATTATCTCGAACTAGTAAGTATGAAACCAGATTGCGACAACGACACGCTGCTTGTAAGAGTAATTCCGCACGGCCCTACTTGCCATAAAGGGACAGACACTTGTTGGGGAGAAGATAACAAACGTAATCCTATACTTTTCCTCTCAGAACTCCAAGATTTCATAAACAAACGGCACGAAGAGATGCCTGAAAAATCCTACACCACAAGTTTGTTCAAAGACGGAACAAACCGAATGGCACAAAAGGTAGGAGAAGAAGCTTTGGAAACCGTGATCGAAGCTGTGAGTGGGAACAACGAAAGAATGATCTACGAATGTTCCGACATGCTCTATCACCTTATCGTATTATTAACTTCCAAAGGATTGAGGATTGAAGACGTTGCTGCAGAATTAGCAGAGCGTCATCAACCAGGCTGGCACAAACATTGAAATTTTAGAAAATACATTTTCAACGATGGACACCGCAAATCAAAATATCCAAGAAAGCAATGCTCTTATTTCTTATGAGGGTGTTGCGATAAGCCATGACGGATACGAAATAATAAAAGAAATCACTTTCTCTATTTATCCAGGTGATTTCGTATTCCTTACAGGTCAAGTAGGTTCTGGAAAAAGTTCCATTCTTCGTACTATTTATCGCGATCTTAAGGTTTCCAAAGGAAAGGCCAAGGCACTTGGTTATGATTTAACGGCAATCCACAGAAAACAGATACCTGATTTACGAAAGCAACTTGGTATCATTTTCCAGGACTACAAACTATTGGGAGATCTTACCATTGAAGACAATCTTGCTTTTGTACTTCGTGCCACTGGTGTCAAGCATAAAGGAGAAATTTCGCAGCGTATTACAGAAGCATTGAGTCTCGTTGGATTGGAAGAAAAGAAAGACAAATTTCCAAACGAGCTATCAGGCGGTGAGCAGCAAAGAGCAGCTATTGCAAGAGCCATTATCAATCACCCGAAAGTTATTCTCGCTGATGAGCCTACGGGAAATCTCGACAAAGAGGCTGCAACTAAAATAACCACGCTGTTAAAAGAAATTAGCCTGAATGGTACGGCAGTAATCATGAGCACTCACAACCTTGATTTGGTTGAAAAATATGCCGGAAAGGTTTTTCAATGTATCAATGGTGAATTTCGAAATATAACTTTACAATAACATAACCCAGACATACTCCCGATTCTTTCAAATAAGGAAAATGAAAAAAAGGAATGAAGTCATGGGAAAAACAACAATATAATACAGGGAATTTGATGAAAGTAATGAAATTTGGAGGAACCTCCGTAGGTTCACCACAAAGGATAAAAAATGTAGCACAACTGATTTCTTCGGAAGATTCTAAGTTGGTTGTACTGTCGGCTATGTCGGGAACAACAAATACATTGGTTGAAATCACCGACTATCTGAACAAAGAAAATCCGCTCGGCGCAAACAATGTGATTCGTCGCTTGGAAAATGTGTACCACAAGCATGTTAGCGAACTCTACGCCACAGAAGAATACAGAAAAATCACTGATAATTTCATAACCGAAGAGTTTAATTATCTCCACAAGCTCACGCAAAAAAAACACGATGAGAACGTGGATAAGGAAATACTTGGCCAAGGTGAAATCATCAGCACCAACATGATGGTCAACTACCTTAAAGAGTGCGGCAAAAGCGTTGTGTTGCTTTCTGCATTGGATTTCATGAGCATCAATAAGGACAAAGAACCGGACGAATTGCAGATTGCGAAAAAGCTAAACGACATTCTCGAAAAAAATCAGGGATACAATATATATATAACGCAGGGATTTATTTGCCGAAACGTTGAGGGCAATATTGATAACCTTCAACGCGGCGGTTCCGACTATACTGCATCGTTGATTGGCGCTGCAATCAATGCCGAAGAAATTCAAATATGGACGGACATTGACGGAATGCACAACAATGACCCCCGATTCGTAGAGGGAACAAAGCCCGTTAATCAGTTGAACTTTGAAGAAGCTGCGGAGCTTGCTTATTTTGGCGCGAAAATTCTCCACCCCACGTGCATATTGCCTGCAAAATTTGCGGGAATTCCTGTAAGGCTGCTCAACACGCTTGATCCGTCAGCCAAGGGGACTATCATAAACAATGAGATGGAGAACGGCAAAATCAAAGCCATTGCCGCCAAAGACGGAATCACCGCTATAAGAATTGTGTCCTCGAGAATGCTTCTTGCATCGGGTTTCATGAGCAAGGTGTTCAACATCTTCGAAACCTACAAGACAAGCATTGATATGATAACCACTTCCGAAGTGGGGGTATCAATGAGCATCGACAACACAGACCATCTCAGCGAAATCATAGGCGAACTGAAAAAATACGGAACTGTTGATATCGACCGCGACATGTGTATCATTTGCGTCGTAGGCGATTTGCGTTGGGGCAATATCGGTTACGAAAGCCTCACAACCGACGCAATGTCAAGCGTACCCGTGAGAATGATTTCCTATGGGGGCAGTTTCCATAATATTTCTTTCTTGATACGTTCTTGCGACAAGGCCAAAGCGCTGCAAGAATTGAGCAAGAAATTGTTTAACGATGACAAAAACGCCTAAGATGCCTGCCTACACTGATTTCAAGACACCATATTATCTTTATCACAAAGATATTCTGAAACAGACGCTTGATGCGATAGCCGAAGCCACAAAGAATGACGACGATTTCGTTGTACATTACGCTATCAAGGCCAACGACAACGCCGAGGTCCTGAAATTTATCAGCTCCTACAATCTTGGTGCAGACTGTGTGAGCGGCGGCGAAATAAAAAAGGCGGTTGAAAACGGATTCGAGCCGCAGAAGGTGGTTTTTGCCGGCGTAGGAAAACGGGACGATGAGATAGAGTTTGCCCTTCGTAACGGAATTTTCAGCCTGAATGCGGAAAGCGAGGAGGAAATTGAGGTTATCAACGAAATTGCGGGACGAATGGGCAAAACAGCGCCCATTGCAATACGCGTAAACCCTAATGTCGACGCCCACACTCACGAGAAGATTACGACGGGCACTGAGGAAAACAAATTCGGAATAAGTCTTGACAATGCGATACCCGTGATCAAGAAAATCATGGGCTTGAAGAATGTGGTTTTCAAGGGACTGCATTTCCACATTGGCTCGCAAATCACGGAATACACTTGTTTCGTAAGCCTTTGCCAGGTAATCAACAGCCTTGTCAGCGACATGCGGAAAGAAGGAATAGAATGTGAGATGATTGATGTGGGAGGTGGTCTTGGCGTAGACTACGAAAATCCGGTATCAAATCCCATTCCCGATTTCGAAGGTTACTTTTCCACGTTCCGCAACAACCTTGAAATTCCGGCTGGATCAAAGGTGCATTTCGAATTGGGACGTTCGGTTGTGGCGCAATGCGGCGACCTTATCACCAAGGTGCTTTTCACCAAACACACGCCCCACAAGAAATTCGTGATAGTTGATGCCGGGTTCACGGATCTGGTACGTCCGGCATTGTATGGTGCTTATCACGACATAGAGAACCTTTCAAACAAGAGTTCCGAGGCCGAGAGATGCGACATCGTTGGGCCTATTTGCGAAAGCAGCGACGTTTTTGCGAAAGACCGTCAGTTGTCGCCGGCAAAGCGTGGCGATTTGCTTGCAATACATTCGGCGGGAGCCTACGGCGAGGTCATGGCGTCGTCGTATAATGCCCGCGACCTTATACAGGGTCATTTGGTATGAGAAACATTTTCGGGCAAGCCTTTCTTTTATGGCTTGCCCGAAAAATTATATACCTTTTTATATAGACGCTCCACGATGTGGTTAAAATCGTCGTTGATGTCTTTCTTTCCCCGCCACATCAGTTTCATTTCGAGACACTTCTTGCTTGAGTCATAAGGCGGCTGTACATATTTCCGGTCGCACAAGCTAAAACCGTGCCGCTCATAAAAGGCGATTCTTTTCCTTGATATCTCGTCGCAGGGCAGTTCCACTTCCAGCACCACCGTTTTTCCGGCGTTTTCGCACAGTTTGTCAATGGTCTTTCCGCCTATTCCTTTCCCGCGAATTGTGCTGTCAACGGCAAAGTGCTCCACATAAACGAAGTCCTCGAAGTTCCAATACGAAATAAAGCCCGCTATTGCGCCGTCTGAAATGATTACGTTGTTGAAGAACTCCGGTTCGGAATAGCTGAGCCTTATCCATTCCGTTGTTTCGCGGCGTTCGTCTTCCGGGAAACTCGACATGTAGAATCGTTGTGCATACCACATTTCCCGTTCGTCTGTTATGCGTTTTATTTCAATCATATCCCTATTCGTCTTTCTCAATTTTAATGGTTCTGTCAAGGCGTTCGCAAAACGTGTCGACCATTGATTTCCGCATGCTCACCTTCAACACGCACGCCTCGTCGTATCCGTTTTCCAAGATTCTCACTCCCGCGTCCCTCACCACCTTCATCACAGCGCTCATTCGCTCATATCCGAAACGCAATGTCAGAGCAGTTTCAACGAAACACTGTTTGAATTCCGCCTTTTCAAGCGCATCGGCGGCAGCCACCTTGTAGGCTTCGGTAAGGCGGCTCGTTCCCAGCTTCACGCCGCCGAAATATCTCACCACGGCAACAAACACATTCGTTAGCCCCTTGGCCCGCATTTGCCCGAGAATCGGTTTTCCCGCCGTGCCCGACGGTTCTCCGTCATCGTTAGCCCGAAACAATTCCCCGTCCACGCCTATAATATATGCGTATGCCACATGGCGCGCGTCATGAAACCTGCGTTTCAGCTCCGCCACATGCTCCTTGGCCTCAGTCTCCGCCGCAATGGGAAAGGCAAAGGCAAAAAACTTGCTGCGCAATTCCGAATAAAAACCTTCGGAAGGGGATTTCAAAGTAAGAAACTCGTCTTTCATCATAAATGCAAAGATAATGCTTTCGCCGCAGTCAGCAATTCCGCCAGCACAAACGGCCGTCAAAACCGGGCAATCCGATGTGCTTACAAAGATACCATGGTGTCTTGCTCAGAACACCACGGTGTCTTGACAAGGCAGATTATGGAATGTAGAAAAGGCATCTTGTAAAAACGATGTCAGACATAATTTAAATTCCAAGGCATCTCGTTCAAATAATGTCAGACATCGTAAAAAGCACATTTACACCTTGGTGCAAATGCGCCAAATCCCATATATTTTTACAAGTTTCCCCCGGCATTTTGGCAAGCAAAAGTAGCATCCACACAGACACACCAGCCATTTCTCCACAAAACACGCATTATAAGTTTGCCCTATGCGTTCAGCTTGCTACATTTGTAGTCCAAACAAACAAGACATCTAACGTAAACAGCCGCAAATTTCAGACATCCTCCCCCAAAAGGCAACCCCTACAAAAAGAGTTATAACACTAAATCACAATAACAATCCGATACCAAAACAAAAAGGTAAGGAAACAAAAAACAAAAAACTTATGAACGTATTTTACAAGACTTTTGCAGTAGCATTTGCAATGCTCGCAACGTTTGCCACCAACGCAACGGCAGACGAGAGGTATCACGCAACCAGTGTGCAATGCCGCGTAGGTATTTCAGAAACCACAGAACAACTGAATTTCCTCGGAGTAACAGAAGACAGCTGCGAGATATGGGGCGCCCAAAAATTTTCTACAAAATATGCATACTTCTGGTGCGACATCGACGGAAAAAGCTACTCCGTACATGAAACTAACATTGAAACCAATAAAGAGTACACTCTTGAAGAAACAGGCTTTTGGGCATCAATGCTATTAAGAAGCCTTCCGTCCAGTATGGACCAATCGTATTTCGTAAAGGTAAAGAGCAACAAGAGCGGAGAAAACAAATTCGTGTCATACACCTTTGGCGACATCCTTGACAACATGGATTCATGGCACGTAGCCGGCGGACATGTTTACATCACACCCATCGACACTCCCGTCTACGACGCTTCAACCAACACCTTCAGCCAGCAAATCAAATGGACCTACGACGGTATCAAACCCAAACTGGTTTGGCAAGCAGACGTCTATGCATCTTACGATGGCGGCGAAACATGGGTACGAGCCAAATGTAGCACATGCAAGACGGACGAAGGCGGCATGCAAACAACCCTGACCGTAAAGACACCTGGCGACAAGAAAAGCGTACGCTACGGACTCTCACTTCAGCCCTACGAATGCTACAAGCTGGTAGCGCCCAACGGCGAATGGGGCTCAGAACCATCAAAAGAATTCACGCTCACCAAAAGCGTAAGCCCCGTATCACCTACACCGGGCGGCGGCGGAAGCAGTTCTGTAATCGGTGGTGGCGGCAGCGCTACAGGTACCGACAGCACTCTCACCAAAGTAAACAATGCAACCGCAAAAGCTAAACTCGTAAACATCTACGACGTATCGGGCGTATGCGTGGCACGCAAAGTAACCCTCGACCAAGCAGCCGCAACACTCAAGCGCGGCATCTACGTGGTGAACAAGAAGAAAATGGTATTGGGCAAATAATAAAGCACCACAATCCAAGACAATAAAGCAACAATCCCAATTGAGCGGCACAACAATAACGTGCCGCTCAATTTGTTTTTGTATTAACAGCACAACAGCAACTTTCAACCCCAACACACATCAACCCCAACCGCAGTCCGCACAAACTCCTCAGATTAGTTATACGAATGCAAAGCACAGATTACATCACACAAACATTTGTATTCTTTTCAACCCCTTTTACATGTCATTTTGATAGTATTTCTCATTTTTCCTATCATTTTGTAAAACTTTTTCGCCTTTTACTTTTTTATCTATCACAAAATCCCTACCTTTGCAACTGATAACGACAAGAAAATATTAAAGTAATGAGTAAACCCGAAAACGAAATGTTTACGCACGTACGCTACCAAAGCGGCATGCAAAACGAACGCGGACTATACAATCCCGCAAACGAACACGATGCTTGCGGTATTGGTATGGTGGTCAACATTAACGGCGAAAAATCCCACGCCATAGTTGACAACGCGCTCAAAGTTCTCGAACACCTACAGCATCGTGGAGCCGAAGGTGCAGACAACAAGACCGGAGACGGTGCCGGCATAATGGTTCAGATTCCCCACGAATTCATACTTCTTCAAGGCATTGCCGTTCCCGAACGCGGACGTTATGGAACAGGTATGATATTCCTTCCCGAAAACGAGAAATCGGCAGAGGACATAATGAAGATAGTAAACGAAGAAATCGAATCGTACAAACTAAAACTCGCCCACACTCGCGACGTTCCTACAAACGATGAAGTTTTGGGCCGCGACGCAATGGCAACAAAGCCATTGATAAAACAGATCTTTGTAACCGGTTTCACCGACATCGACTCTGCCGAACGTACATTATATATTGTACGCAAACACATCGAGAACAAAGTAAACGCTTCGAAAATCGAAGGAAAAGAAGACTTCTATTTTGTTTCGCTTTCTACTCGCACGCTTATATATAAAGGCATGCTCACCTCGTCGCAACTGAGAACATTCTATCCCGACTTGGAAAGCCCCTATTTTACAACCGCACTCGCTGTGGTTCATTCGCGTTTCAGCACAAACACATTCCCTACATGGGGATTGGCACAGCCTTTCCGCATGCTCTGCCATAACGGCGAGATAAATACCATACGTGGAAACCGAAACTGGATGAAAGCTCGCGAAAGTGTGCTCTCAACGCCTTTGCTCGGCGACATAAAAGAATTGCGCCCGATAGTACAGGAAGGAATGAGCGACAGTGCTTCGCTTGACAACGTTTTGGAATTCCTTGTAGCATCAGGGTTGTCGTTGCCCCATGCAATGGCAATGCTCGTTCCAGAGTCTTTCAACGCAAAAAATCCAATCAGCGAAGATTTAAAGGCATTCTATGAATACCATTCCATACTCATGGAGCCTTGGGACGGCCCGGCTGCGCTTTTGTTCTGCGACGGACGATATGCAGGCGGTATGCTCGACCGTAACGGTCTTCGCCCTGCAAGATACACCATTACCAAAGGCGGTATGATGGTTGTTTCGTCTGAAGTTGGCGTGCTCGACATTCCGCCACAGGACGTCAAGGAAAAAGGACGCTTGCAGCCGGGCAAGATGATTCTCATCGATACTCTCGAAGGCAAGGTGATTCATGACGAAGAACTTAAAAAGACACTCGCAGAAGAATT
>CAVFYC010000062.1:0-12780 GCA_963626585.1 Christensenellaceae bacterium Phil1
TTGTTAAGCGGTGTGGGGGCTCAATGTTCGGGGTGTTGAGCGTGTTTGTTGTGGGCAAAGGGGTGGGGCGGGATTGGCTTTTTGCGGCTGTATCTTTCTTTTTCAAGGCATCTTTTTCGCCAGAGATCAGGTGATTTTCGCCGAAATGTCCGATGTGTTTTCCCAAAAGATCTGATGTGTTTGTCTTACTTCGGTCGAAGTAAACACGTTGATCGGTCGAAGTAAGCACGTTGATCGACCGAAGTAAGCACGTTGATCGACCGAAGTAAGACAAAGAGGTGGCATCTAAAGGGAAAAGAGATGGGAGGAGTTGGGATTTTTCCATGGGGTAGCTGGGAGTTTTCTCCGTTGTTTTGTTTGGAAGATTTGATTTGTTATGAACGATGTTGGGACGATTGATTTTTTTCATGCCTTGTAGGGAGTAATTATGTCTGACATTGTTTAAACGAGATGCCTTGTTGTTTAAATTATGTCGGACTTTGTAGGGAAGTATATCGGAGGTTGTTTGGCATAAAAGTATTTTGCGGTTTACAAAAATGGTTTGCGGCATGGGAATGGCCTTGCAATTTGGTATGGAAATCCCTTTGTTTTTATTTTTTGTCCCAAGATTGTGTGTTTTGTTTTGTATTTTCATTAACTTTGGGAATGGAAAGCTACAATATGAAACGGATGGGAGAGGAGTTCTCCTATTTTTATTGTGCATGAAAACAACATTGTGTAACTTATATATGTAACTATTTTTATGGTAAACAGATTTATTCTGAACGAAGTGTCGTACTTCGGTCCGGGAGCCCGCAAGGAACTTCCGAAAGAAATTCAGCGTTTGGGACTCAAAAAGGCTCTTGTGGTTTCTGATGCAAGTCTTATTAAATTCGGAGTTACTGGTATGGTAACCGAAGTGCTTGATGCGGCTAATGTTCCGTATGATATTTTCAGCGATATCAAGCCTAATCCTACCATTACCAACGTGAAGAACGGCGTGGAGGCTTTCAAGAATAGCGGCGCTGACTTTATTATTGCCGTTGGCGGCGGCTCGTCAATGGATACGGCAAAGGCTGTGGGTATCATTACCAACAATCCTGAGTTTGCCGATGTGGTTTCGCTCGAAGGCGTGGCTGATACAAAGCACAAGTCGGTGCCTGTTATCGCTTTGCCTACAACGGCTGGTACGGCTGCTGAGACTACGATAAACTATGTGATTACCGACGAGGTGAATGAGAAGAAGATGGTTTGCGTTGACCCCAACGATATTCCTGCAATAGCTATCATCGATGCCGAATTGATGTATTCGCTCCCGAAAGGGCTCACCGCTTCAACTGGTATGGACGCGCTTACCCACGCAATCGAAGGTCTTACCACCAAGGCTGCATGGGAAATGAGCGACATGTTCGAGATTAAGGCAATTGATATGATTAACCGCTATCTTGAAACGGCTGTGAATGAACCTAAGAACGCTGAGGCTCGCAACGGTATGGCTGTGGCTCAGTATATCGCAGGTATGGCTTTCTCAAACGTAGGTCTCGGTTTGGTTCACGGTATGGCTCACCCGTTGGGCGCAATGTTTGATGTGGCCCACGGCGTGGCAAATGCATTGCTTCTGCCTTTGGTAATGGAATACAATGCTCCCGCAGCTCTCGACAAGTTCGTGATTATTGCAAAGACAATGGGCGCTTACAAAGAAGGCATGACCGACGAAGAGGCTGCCAAGGCTGCTGTTGCCGCTGTGAAAGATTTGGCTATCCGTGTGGGTATTCCGCAGCATTTGCGCGATTTGGGCAAAGGCATTACCGAAGAAGATTTGCCCCGCCTTGCAAAAGCCGCAATGCAGGACGTATGTACTCCGGGCAATCCGCGCGAAGTTACCGAAGAAGTTGTGCTTGATCTTTACAAGAAAGCATTCTGATAAAACAGAATTCCATATAAAAAATCCCGAACCGCTTTACGAGTTCGGGATTTTTGCTTTTTCCACGCCCAAACCAAACAACGCGAAATCGCCTTTCACCGGGTCGCCGGGAAATATCTCGTTAAGTGTGCGCGTTATCTGTTTTGCAGCAGCCAACGAATAGGTCTCGTTGTCGGTAATTCCGAAACGTTTCGCCATATGTGCCACGTGAGTGTCGAGAGGTATGATAAGTTCTGAACTGTTGAACGTTTTCCATATTCCGAAATCCACGGGAGAGTTCTGACGTACAACCCAACGTAGAAACATATTGATTTTCTTTTGCGGACTTTTGGGGGAGACTCCAAGGAACGCACATAACTTTTCCATAGGATTGCCTTGGGCTTGGTTAACGAAGTCTTCCAGCGAGTCTGCTTGGGAATATGCTTCGAAAAGACGCTCCAAAACGCTACGGAAACCAGCGTGGCTAATCATTCTATAGAAACTCGAATTGTCGTCAGCGGCAAAATCTTTCTCAAACAACCTTTCCTTTATATACGAAGAGGGGGACGCGCCCATCAGTTCGCACAAGCAATCCGCTTTCTTGAGAATCTGTGTCCTGCTGCCAAAGCTTAGTATAGCCGTAAGCAAACCACAAATCTCAATATCTGCCTTTTGGTGGTATCTATGTGGGAACTGTACGGGATCGGCCGGTATGAAATCCGTGGTCTCATACTTTTCTGCCGCGGCAATAATGATTTCTTTTGTTTTCTGACTAATCATAGTGTGCAAAAATAGCTAAAAAGCATCATTCCTAAAATGCTTGAATATGTTAAAACGCCGTCAGAAGCGACGAAAACGGCCTTAAAATGGAAATCACCTTTTGTTTTAGCTTTCAAAATTTTCATATCTCGCGAGATTATCGTAATTTTGAATGTTGAAATGATGGAATGTTCAAAGCAATCTGTTCGAGGATTTGTTTTGTCGCTATCACAAACTAAGATAAATAGAAATGGCAGATTTAGAAGATAGAATTATTAAAGTCAACATCGAGGAAGAAATGCAAAGCTCGTATATCGACTATAGTATGTCGGTTATCGTGGCCCGCGCGCTTCCAGATGTGAGAGACGGTTTCAAACCTGTGCATCGCCGTATTCTGTTCGGTATGAAAGGGTTGGGGAATACACACGACAAAGCATATAAGAAATCTGTGCGCGTGGTGGGCGATGTTCTCGGTAAGTATCACCCTCATGGCGATTCTTCGGTGTATGGCGCTCTTGTTAGAATGGCGCAGGACTGGAACTTACGTTATACGCTCGTTGACGGTCAAGGTAACTTTGGTAGCGTAGACGGAGATTCTCCTGCAGCAATGCGTTACACCGAGGTCAGACTTACGCAACTCGGAGAGTCCATGATGCAAGACATCGACAAGGAAACCGTTGATATGCAAAACAACTTTGACGATACGCTGCAAGAGCCAACGGTTATGCCTACCCGTATTCCAAGTTTTCTTGTAAACGGCGCCAGTGGTATTGCTGTTGGTATGGCTACGAATGTTCCTACTCATAATTTGAGAGAGGTAATCGATGCTTGCGTTGCGTATGTTGACAACAAAGACATAGACGTCGACGGCTTGATGCAATATATAAAGGCGCCCGACTTCCCTACAGGTGGATTTATCTTTGGAATGTCGGGAGTGAAAAGTGCTTACGAAACAGGGCGAGGACGAATTGTTATGCGTGCACGCGCTGAAATAGAAACCGAAGGCGAGCACGACAAAATTGTAGTAAATGAGATTCCTTATGGCGTAAACAAAAAGGAACTCATCATGTATATTGCCCAACTTGTAAAAGAAGGTAAGGTAACAGGAATCAGTAATGTAAACGACGAAAGTGATAAAGAAGGTATGCGTATCGTAGTTGATTTGAAACGCGACGCGAATGCCAACGTTATACTTAATAAGTTGTTTAAATTAACTGCTTTGCAAACAAGTTTTAGTGTTAACTGTATCGCTCTTGTCGGAGGCCGTCCAAAACTTCTCACGCTAAAAGATTGTATAAAATATTTTGTAGAGCATAGGCACGATGTTGTTATCCGCCGTACAAAATATCTCTTGAAAAAAGCATTGGAGCGCATCCATATAATTCAAGGCTTGATAATTGCGAGCGACAATATTGATGAGATTGTTCATATTATCAAAGCTGCTAAAACGCCCCAATTGGCAATTGAAAGCATCTGCACCCGTTTTGGACTTGACGATATCCAAGCGAGAGCTATCGTAGAAATGCGTTTACGTCAGTTGACAGGCTTGATGCAGGACCAATTGCATGAGGAACTTGACGAATTGGAGAAACAGGTAGAGTATTATAACTCTATTCTCAATGACGAAAATGTTTGCAGCAATATAATTAAGGAAGAACTCCTTGAAGTAAAAGAAAAATACGGAGATGACCGTCGTAGCGAAATTATGTATAGCGACGAAGAGTTTAATCCGGAAGATTTCTATGCTGACGACAAAGTGGTAATAACTCTCAGTCATTTGGGATATATTAAACGCACTCCGCTGGCAGAATATCATTCGCAAGGACGCGGTGGAGTAGGAAGTCGTGGGGGAAGTACGCGTAATGAGGACTTCATAGAATATATGTACCACGCCACGATGCACAATACCATGTTGCTGTTTACTCAGAAAGGGCGTTGTTATTGGCTTAAAGCGTATGATATTCCCGAAGGAACGAAGGTATCGAAAGGCAGGGCTATTCAAAATATGCTGAATTTGGCTTCTGACGACAGTGTAAACGCTTGTCTTCATATTAAAAACCTTTCTGATCCACAATTCTGCGAAACACATTACGTAGTGTTCTGTACGAAAAATGGTGTGATCAAGAAGACTAGTCTCAAAGAATACTCTCGTCCACGCGCTAACGGAGTAAATGCTATCAATATCCAAGAAAATGACAGGGTGGTGAGTGTTTGTCTTACCCGTGGCGACGAGGAAATTCTTGTTGCCGACAAAGAGGGACATGCAATACGCTTCAACGAAAACACCGTGCGCTCCATGGGACGAAATGCAACCGGCGTAAGGGCAATGCGCATTGAAAATGGCAACGAGGTTGTCGGTATGGTTAGTGTTTGCAAGCCCGAAGAAGAAACCGTACTCGTTGTAAGCAACCAGGGATACGGCAAGCGCAGTAACGTGGAGGATTATCGTATAACCAATCGCGGCGGCAAGGGTGTCAAGACGATGAACATTACCGAAAAGACGGGACAACTTGTAGCTTTGAAGGTAGTTACCGACGATGACGACCTTATGATTATAAACATCAGCGGCATTACTCTTCGCATTCACGTTTCTGATTTGCGCGTTATGGGACGTGCTACCCAAGGTGTGCGTCTGATAAATCTTGAAAAGCGCGGTGATAAAATCGCAAGCATTTGCCGTGTGCCTCGAGAAGAAGAAGAGGAGGCTGATGTTGAAGAGGCGGAAACTCCGAATGCTTCCAACGAAACTCCGAACGCAGACAATGCGGAAGTAACGGAAACAAATCCTGAAACAGACGAATAACTTTTTAAACAGAACATACAACATAAAACCATAAAAATCATGAAGAAACTTTTGTGTATAGCTCTTCTTCTTTTCCCGATGTGTTCTATGATGGCACAGAACACTCTTGTATACAAGGCACAGGAAAAGATTGACGAAAACAAGTTGGACGAAGCTGCTACAATAATGGAGCAGGCTTTAACAAGCGGAAAGACCAAAAACATGGCCGGTGCATATAATATGGCTGGCGTGGTGCAGGGAAAGATTCTCAGTGTAGAAATTACAAAAGCCGCCCAAAAACAACCTTTGGACACGGTGAAGTTTATTAACGCGCTCAACAAAGCTGTGGAATACTTCGAGAAGAGTTACAAACTCGACAACACTCCTGACGAAAAGGGTAAACTTAAACCGAAGTACAATACAGACGTAGAAGCTCCCTTCCAAAGCAACATGAAGATGATTTCGCAGATGATGCAGTATTACGCTTATGCAGGTCAGTTCCTCAACCAGAACGGCGACCGCAAAGGTGCTTACGATGCATTCGAGAAATTTCTTGAATTGCCCAAATCTTCTGTGTTTACAAAGGCACAAAGCGATTCCATCTACAAGTCAAATGCAAGCGAATACTATACGATAGCGTTCTACACCACGTTGCTCGGCTATCAGATGAAGGACGACGACCGCACAATGCGCCACATTGATTTTGCTTTGGAGGACACTGCGCAGAGAAACAAGAGCGACCTTTATTTTATCAAGGCCCAGACTTTGCTCAACAAGAAGGATACGGCTGCGTGGGTGAAGTGTGTAACGGCTGCCATCACGGATCTTCCGAACAACACCCAGTTTGTGCAGAACCTGCTCTACTATTATAGCATCAAGCACTTGGATGCTGAAGCTAAGGCTACTGCGGAGGATTTGGTAACCAAAGCTCCTAACAACAAGAACGCTTGGTATTCTGCCGGCTGTATTTATCTTAATCTTACCAGGGATTATACTAAGGCGCGCGAGTGCTTGGAGAAGGCTCTCCAATTGGATCCGAACTTCCCCGATGCGAACTACAACATGGGTGTAACTTATGTAAACGAACTTATCTCAAAGAAAGACCAGTTTGTAACCGATCCGCGCAATCCTAAATACAAGAGCGATGTAGAGAAAATCAAGGAATATTATCGCAAGAGCCTTACTTATTTTGAGAAGACCCGCGAACTTGTTCCCGATCAGCCGCAAGTGTGGGGACTTTCTTTGAAGAATGTGTACTACAACCTTGAAATGAAGGATAAGGAGAAAGAAATCGACGAGGTTTTGAAGACTGCAGGAATTGCATCGGCCGATCAAAACGGCAATGCTGAAAATGCAAAGAAATAAACCTCTTTACAGTTTTCTGAAACATCAAGCCGTCCGCTTATGTGCGGGCGGCTTTTATTTTTTCCCCATTTGAAAAACGGCTATAAAGTATATGCTTAAAACGGCATGCGATGTCGTTTTTACGAGGTCAGACATAATTTAAATTAGATGCCTTGGAATTTAAATTACATGGCCCGGAGTTTTAACGATATCAGACATCGTTTTTTCAGTTTGCGCTTGCTTGTTTTTCAGCGTGTTGCAAAATCGAATCTGCCAATGCTGCCGAGAAACGGTTTCCCTCTTTTTGTGTAAGGTGATTGCCGTCGGTTGTAGCATAGTCGGCTGCCGCAAAATTGTAATAGGCAATCCCGTGTTTTTGAGCCACTGCTTTCATCATTATGTCAAACTCGGGGCAGATTTTGTGCTCAAGTTCTTTCATTGGCTGCGATGTTGGTATGCGTACAAGGCATACTTCCCCGCGTTTGCCAAGATTTAGAATGAGCCTTTCCAATACAAGTTGTGATTTGTGGCTATATGAGTAGTTTTTCGCCATGTCTTTGTATGCCACAAGCCGCATTTCCACTCGTTTCTCCCATTCCTTTTTGGTCTTTGGCTCGTAGTCCACTTCTGTTCTTCCGTTCTCGTTCACAAACGAATGGGTGGGCAGCGGAGAAAACCAGCTACGGCTGAAATTCTTGGCTATATGTTCCATATTTGGACGGGCAGAATATGAACGCAAAGCCAATTCCTGCGGAATAGAGTCCAAGGTGCGCAAAGCCCAAGGGTCGATGGTGAGAACAAACAGATTACGATGTCCGTCATACGGGGCTAGTTTTTTGTAGATTGCATTCTCATATACTTCATTATAGGACGAAGCGTCGAGATGAAAGGCAAAATTGTAGAGAGTAGGGGAGTAGATGCCTTGGAGTTTGGCATTGACTATCGCAGGATTCACGGCTTGCGCCGCGCGGGAAGTTCCGATTACCAAAGATTGCTGCAAAGGTGAAGACACACGCGGATAAACATCTCCTATCCGGCCCGAAGGTATCACGCAGAATGCTATGACAAACAGCGCAACGGTTGTCAAGACTGCAACGGCGGTTTTTATCACAAATTTCTTCATCTGTACAGAATTAGAATTGGAAGTAAATGAATGCGGCAGGCTCTGCGCCGAAAACTATTATGGCTGCCACGATTGCTATGTAGGTTATCCGCCTTGCAAGGCACGGCATGCTTTGAAACACACTGGTTATTGGCTTTTTCTCGCCCGTTTTGTATTCAACAGTAAAGAGTATCGCCGCCGCAACCAAGGCTATCAGTGAATGGGTGGCAGATGGCGGAATGGCTGTGAGGTTTACAAACGAGAACATTCGCATTGCATACCCGGCGGCACTTGATATGTCGGCGCTGCGGAATATCATAAACCCGAAGACGACGCATGAAAACGTGAGCAGACCCATTAAGCAAGCGGGAATGTTTCGTTTCTCGAGTTTTCGAAAAGGTGCAAACAACAGGGCGTTGTATATTCCCCACATGACAAAGGTCCAGTTTGCGCCGTGCCAAAGTCCGGAGAGCAGGAAAACGAGGAATGTGTTGCGTATCTTGTGGCTGCGTCCTCCGCCAAGCGGTATGTAAATGTAGTCGCGAAACCAATTCATGAGGGTAACGTGCCATCGCCGCCAGAATTCCGAGATGCTTTTCGAGAGATACGGTGAGCGGAAGTTCTCCGACAGTTCTATTCCCAACAGTTTCGCACTTCCTATTGCTATGTCGGAATATCCCGAGAAATCGCAATAGATTTCTATCGTGAAAAGCAGCGCGCCGTAGGCAAGAACCAGGCTGCCTTGCGAATTCCACCCGGTGAATGTTCCCGCAACTGTCTCGGCGCAATTGTCGGCTATCACCATTTTCTTGAACAGTCCTACGATGAGTCTTTGCAATCCTTCTACGCTTTGGGAGTAACTGAACTTGTGTTGGCTTTGAAATATGGGAATCATTCGTCCTGCCCTCTCAATCGGCCCTGCAACGAGCTGCGGAAAGAATGCAATGAACGTGGCGTAGGCCAGGAGGTCGCGTGTGGCGGGAATGTCGTTGCGATAGATGTCGATGAGGTAGGATATGCTTTGGAAGGTGTAGAAGCTTATGCCAGCGGGGAGTATTATGTTGAGCGTAACGAAGGTGGCGTCTACGTGAAGCAGTGCCGCCAGTTCCGACAGCGATTGGGCGAAGAAGTTGAAGTATTTGAACAGGCCGAGGGTTGCTGCGCACAAGGTTATGCCGGAGATGAAGATGATTTTCCGGTGTTGTCTGTTTTGTGAATGCTCTATTGCCAGTGCTGTGGCGTAGGTGGCGATGGTCATGAGCATTATTATTATGAGCAGGCGTGTGTCCCACCATCCGTAGAACAGGTAGCTTGCCGAGAGGAGCAGGAGGTTTTGTGTCTTGACGCTTTTGTGTGCTGCCCAATAGAGAATGAATATGGTGGGCAGGAACAGCAGATAGGCGGTGGAGGTGAATTGCATCAGCTACAGGGGTGGGAGTTGGGTTGGGGTGGGGTTGAAAAACAAAGAAAACAGTATTGGAGTGAAACTTCTGTCATTCCGCAACTGTTTTCTGTGGTTTGGGAGTGGGGGTTAGAGTTGGTCTTTCTCTATGTCCTTGAAATATTTGTAGGTTCCCACTTTGAGTTGGTCGGTGGCTGCGTCGTCGCAAACGATGATTCCGTGGCGGTGGAGCTGCAGTGCGCTTATAGTCCACATTTGTGTTACTGCGCCTTCCACTGCTGCTTGCAGGGCTTGGGCTTTGTTGTGTCCGTTGCAGAGTATGAGCACTTCTTTTGCTGCCATCACAGTGCCTACGCCTACGGTGAGTGCGTGGGCGGGAACGTCTTCTACGCTGCCGCCGAAGAAGCGTGAGTTGGCGATTCTCGTATCGGTTGTAAGGGTCTTCACTCGTGTCAGCGAGTTGAGCGAAGAGCCCGGCTCGTTGAATGCGATGTGTCCGTCGGGTCCGATGCCGCCTATAAAGAGGTCGATGCCGCCTGCCTTTGCAATTTTCTCTTCATATTCTGCACATTCCTTCTCAAGGTCGTCAGCGTTGCCGTTGAGTATGTGAATGTTTTCCTTTGGGCAGTCGATATGGTTGAAGAGATTTTTTGCCATAAAGGAGTGGTAGCTCTCGGGGTGGCTTTCAGGCAGTCCCACATATTCGTCCATATTGAACGTGAGTACGTTTTTGAAACTCACCCGTCCTTCCTTATAGGCCTTTACCAGGTTCTGATACATGCCTATAGGCGAGGAGCCGGTGGGAAGTCCCAGCACAAACGGGTGCTCTGCCGTGGGTGCAGCCTCATTTATCTTGTTTACCACATAGTCTGCCGCCCATTGCGACAACTTTTCGTAATTAGGTTCGATTATAACTCTCATGATGTGATTTGTTTTTTACGTCGGTTCAATATGATCTATTGCAAAATTAGTCAATCTTTTTCTTATTGCAAACGGCTTGGGGGATTTTGCTCCCAAGATGCGGAGTTTTTTGTAAAAAGGCTCCATGGTGTTCCAGAGAGAAGATGCGGGGGGCGTGGTAAAGACACCATGGTGTAACGGCAAGGACACCGTGGTGTCTTGAGATTGACGTCTGATTGTCATGTTAAAACATAAGCGGGAGAGCATCAGAATGCCCTCCCGCTCTGTGGATTTCTTACGTAATATTTGGCGGAATCAATATTCCACTCTGTTGTTTATCATGTCTTCGGTGCTCCATGGAGCGGGTGCACCGCCAAGATATTTGTTGAACCATTCCAGGTGGGCGTTGTAGTACACCGGCATCGAATTGAGTGTGCTTGGCCAATGGCCATCGTTCTTGAACACAATCAGGCGCGACGGAATGCCCAATGTCTGCAACACCGAGAAATATTGCAGGCTCTGTGTGTAGGACACGCGGTAGTCTCTCTCGCCGGTGATTATCAGCGTAGGCGTTTTGAAGTTCTTCACGTATTGCGAAGGCGAGAACTTTTTGTAGAGTTCGGAATTCCACGGCTGTCCCTGCAGGTCGAAATTCGGGAACCACAGTTCTTCGGTCGTTCCCCACATAGAGGGGAGGTCGTAAAGTCCCATCATCGAGGCCAAACATTTGAAGGGGTGCTTCTGCCCCTGCAGCCAGTTCATAAAATATCCGCCATACGACCAGCCCATTGCCCCCATTCGCTCGGCATCTACATAGGGCAGTCGGGCCAGAGCCTCGGCTGCAAGAATCACATCATCATAAGGCTTGCCACCCCAGTCGCCCGAAATGGCGCGCGTGAAAGCCTGACCGTATCCGGTGGAGCCGTGAGGATTGGGATATGCCACCACATATCCCGCGCCAGGATACACCTGCCAGTCGCCTCTGAACGAATCCATCCACTGCATCTGCGGACCTCCGTGCACGTTTATCACGAGCGGATATTTCTTTGAAGCATCGAATCCGTGGGGTTTCACAATGAAAATCTCCACACTGTCTCCGCCTGCACCCTTAATCCACATAGTTTCGGAGGGGCGTATGTCCACCTCTGCTTCAAGCTCCTTGTTCAGGAAAGTAAGTTGCTCCTCCTTCGCATTCTTCTTGTTCAACTTCCGGCGGTAAAGGGCCGAAGGCTTTCCCGTGGAAGAGTAGGAATAATAGGCGTAACCGTCGTTGCTTATGTCAAACGCCCCAATCGCACGGTTCGGAATAAGCTCGTCAATCTTCAAGGAGCTGATGTCAATGGCAAACAACGGCGAATATCCCCGCTGCTCACCAAGGAAATATATGCGCTTTGAATCGTCGCTCCACTTGTAATCGTCCACCCAGTTGTCGAATTTCTCGGAAATTACTTTCCTTTCGCCCGTTGTCCGGTTGTACAAAGCCAATCTAAAGCGGTCGCTCTCGTAGCTCTCCACCTTTTGCAGGCGATAGGCAATCCATTTGCCGTCGGGAGAATATTGGGGCGAGCCGTCCCACGCCGGATTGTCGGGAGTAAGGCATCTGGCCGCGCCACCTTTGACCGAAACAGTCCAAAGGTCGCAGTTGGTATTAGCCTCGGGATTGTCAGTATGATTGCTCACGTAGCAGATTTCCTTGGAGTCGGGCGAGAAACAGAAGCCACCGTCCGCACCGCTCGGCGAGAACACCGGAGAGACATATGCCCCCGGAGTAACATCAATATACGTCTTGGCATTCACATCAAACACAATGATATGCTGATAGCGCCCATCAGAATAGCTGGTCCAATGACGATAGAGCAACTTGTCGGCAATATGCGCCTGCACCGGACCTTCGGCTTTCTTCTTTGCAAGCTCCAGATTCTTCTTTCCATCGGCACCTGCTTCGGGATAAACGTCGGCCACAAACGCAACATAGTTATTGTCGGGCGAAACCAAAGGAGAACTTACGCCCAATTCATAGTCAGTAATCTGACGCTTCTCGCCGCTCTTGATGTCCATATGAAACAATTGCGCCTTGCCATTAGCATATCCAGTATAGAACACCCCGCTTCCGTCCTTGTCCCAAACGGGCGAATAGCTCACACCATCGCTGCTCTTCAACTCCAGTTGCGGCGTCTTTGCCTTCAGGTCCATTTGTGCGATGTCAGATTTGGAACTGTGCTCGCTGAGATTCATGCTGCTCTGCGCCATAATCAACTTGCTTTTGTCGGGAGAGAGCGAAAATCCATAGACACTCTTTATCTTGTAGATATCCTGGATTGTAAATGCTCGCTTTTGCGCATATGCTTGTGGCAAAGTAAAGCACAAAGCGATTGCAAATAAAGATAGTTTGTTCATATTGGTTTAATCTGTTGTTTTAATACTGATTTGTCTTCTTAGAGAAAAGAGAAAATATATCGATTCTATACTGCAAATTTAGCACTAAATGCAATAAAAAGACGCATCAAACAAATATTGGTGCGTCTTTTTGCTATCAGTTTTGGATAATACCTACTTCATTTCGAGCTTTTGCTTCACAGATATGTCCTCTCCATTGGCATCTACAAACT
>CAVFYC010000063.1:0-12468 GCA_963626585.1 Christensenellaceae bacterium Phil1
GGGACAAACACGTCTCTCGGGGGACAAATTTTGTCCCTCGGTACAGAGTCGGGGAACAATCTGGGGACAAAGACACGTCAAAAAGTGATAAAAAAGAAACTTGCTCAAAGAATATCTGTAATTAAAATTTTGCAGAGTCCTTTGAGTATCAAGAGTTTTCTATGTTTTATTTACAGATAACGGGGCTTTATTTGTAGGCAATCACTTGCCCACGCAGAACTTGGAGAAAATATTGTTGAGCACGCTTTGGGGAGTTGTTGCGCCGTTGATTTCTGTGAGGTTAAAGTCTACTTGGCGCAGGTCGAGGCTTACAATTTCGGCGCTTTGTCCTGAAATTATGCCGTCTATTACTTTTGTCATGTTTATTGCGGCTTGCGACAATGCTTCGTAGTGGCGTTTGTTTACAATTACCGTGTCAGAAGAGAACGACGTGCTTATTCCCTGCACTTCAACCAATTTCTTTTTTAGCAGCTCAATGCCTGTGCCGTTTTTGGCTGAAATGTAAACGATTTGTGGCTTCTTTTCTGTTATTGCAGAGATTTTCGCAGCAATGTCTTCGCCCAGATTGTGCAGAATGTCTGTGTTTTCTGCCAAATCTGTCTTGTTTATTGCGATGATGACAGATGTAGAATCCGACAGACTTTTGAAAGCTTCGGTGTCCACCTCTGGTTTTTCCACATTCACGATACAAATCACGGTTTGAGCTTTTTTTATTGCATCGATAGTGCGATTTATTCCCAGGTTCTCTATTTTGTCGTTTGTGGCCCTTATTCCCGCGGTATCGATAAGGCGGAACTCCAATCCGTCGATGTATATTTTTTCTTCGATAGTGTCGCGCGTAGTTCCGGGAATGTCGCTCACGATTGCGCGGTCGTCTTTGAGAATGGCGTTCATGAGTGTAGATTTTCCTACATTGGGGCTACCGATTATTGCAACGGGAATGCCGTTTTTAATGGTGTTTCCCGATGCAAACGAAGAGGTCAAATTGTCCATTTGCTCCTTTATCTCGTTTGCCATTTGCAACAGTTGCGGACGTTGGGCAAATTCCAAATCTTCATGGTCAGAGAAGTCGAGTTCCAGTTCAAGCATAGAACGCAGGTCAAGGATTTTGTCGTGCATTTGATCAATCAACTTTCTGAATCCTCCGCGCAGTTGGTTTATGGCAATGCGGTTGTATCTTTCCGAATTGGCTGCAATCACATCTGCCACGGCTTCGGCCTGACTTAGGTCCATTTTGCCGTTAAGGAAAGCCCGTTCGGTATATTCTCCCGGCTTTGCCAGTCGGCAGCCATTGGTTATGAGCAGTTCGATTATGCGCGACAATATATATTGTGAGCCATGACAGGAAAACTCCACGGCGTTCTCGCCCGTGTATGAATGAGGAGCGGAGTAGGGGGTGGCTACAACTTCGTCTACCACCTGTCCTTGGCTTTCTATATGGCCGAATGTTGCATGGTTTGCGGCAACGTCGTTGAAATCTTTACCATTGTGCGGAAAAAATATCTTGGAAGAAATGCTTACTGCTTCATCTCCCGAAACTCTTATTATACCCAAAGCACCGCCCGCCGCAGTGGCTATTGCACATATTGTTTCTGCCATTTATTATGTGTGTGTTTACTTAAATTCGTTCTAATACTAATTTTATCAACTCGTTCATTTTCTGATTGTAATCGGTGAACGCTTCCTTTTGCCGCCTGTTTGCCACCACCATACAGATACACGCAACTTTGTGTCCCAATATTGAAGCCAATCCGGCCGTTGAAGCGCTTTCCATCTCGTAGTTGGTTATGCGCATGCCCTTGTATGTGAACGATTCAATCTTTTCGTTTTGTTGCAAATCGGCTGGTTCGCCTCTTAGGAAACGACCTTGGGGCGCAAAGAACCCGCCTGCCGAAACCGTGATGCCTTTCACGGCATCGTTCCCCGCAATTCGCTCGGTAAGCTCTTCATCTTCTTTTGCCACATAAGGGTAGGGGGCACATCGCCAATCGTTCCATTTCATGTGGGTTATAAATGTTTTCTCCAAGTCCAAATCGCAGACTTCCGAACGCTTGCGGTAGAAGTTCAACAAGCCGTCCAGTCCGATTGACTCCTGCGAGCAGATAAACGTTCCGAGTTTTGTGTTTTCCTGCAACCCTCCGCAAGTCCCGATTCTTACTATTTCCAAACTCGTTGTTTGGGATTTGTCGGTACGTGTCTTGAAATCGATGTTGCAAAGTGCGTCGAGTTCATTCAGCACAATGTCAATGTTTCCGCAACCTATGCCCGTGGAAACAACGCTTATTCTTTTGCTTCCATACAATCCTGTAATGGTGTGAAATTCGCGGTTTTGAATTTCAAATTCCACGGAGTCAAAATTTCCTGCAACGAGATTTACTCTCCCTGGGTCGCCCACCAATATTATTTTGTGGGCTATCTGTTCGGGCTTGACGTGAAGGTGAAAAACCGAACCGTCGTTGTTTATTATCAGTTCAGATGGTGCGTAATATCTTTCCATTGCGTATATGATGTTGTCGTTCGATATTTGATTGATATCCAATTTGTTCTAAACGCTATAAATTGCTCTCCGAAACACGTGGGATATTGCAAAAACTCCGGGCCACCAAATTTAAATTAGATGCGTCGGAATTTAAATTAGATGCCTTGGAGTTTTTACGACATCAGATGTAGTTTTTTTGATAACCAACATGCTCTTGCCGATAACTGTTTTCGGATTGTTTTTTAGTCGCGAAAGGTGGGAAAAATCACTTCAATTCTTCCTGACGAATGAGCTTTTCCAATTTTGAAATAGTAGCGGAAAGTTTTTCCAGCTCCTTTTCTTCACCAAGAATCTTTGCAGTCATTCCTTTCTTGCCGTTAGTGTCAGCTTTGGCGTATGAATCTCTGTCGGCATCCAACTGTTTGCTTTGGGCATCATACATTTTTTTTGCTTCAACCCATTGCGTGGCGTATCCTTTGGCTTTGGCATTTTTGAAATCCTGCACGGAATGATATGTCTTGGCATCGTTAACCACAAAAAGGAATTCGTTTGAAGTTTGCTCCGTTTCGTTTCCGGCAAAAACGTTTTTGAGCCTTTCGGTAGCCGCTTTCACACGGTCGTTCTCGCCCGCCCATGTGGCTTTAATCGAATTGATTTTGGCAAAATTCGGTATCATCTCTTCGAAATTGTCCTGGTCGTAGGTTTTGCGCGTTTCGTTGGGAATGAAAACGTACACGCAAACCATTCCCTCGGGTTGCCGGCGGTCGGTAGCGAACCAACCTAAATTGTTTGCCTCATCTACGACATACAAATAGTCGTTTGCTGGTGAATTGAAAGGCATTCCGATATTCTCAGGTTTGAGAAACTCTCCCTGGTCTTGGGAATATCTCGACATAAATATGTCGTATCCGCCCAAACTCTCCTCTCCTTTTGCCGCGAAATACAAGGTGGAACCATCGTTGAGCACAAACGGAGTGATTTGGTCGTATCCAAAATCTTCGAGTCCCTGTGCTTGTTTTGCCTCGCTCCAATTATCGTCCAAACGATCACGCACAAACAAATAAAAAGCACTGTCTTTAACGTCGCTGTAATATATTTTATCGAGAAGTTGTGGGGTATAGGCTACGGTATTCCCAACCTCCTGCGAAAGTTTTGCGCCTTTAAACAAATTCTTAAGGTAATCAATTTTACCAGCTTCGTTACCAATGCGATAAACTCCCAATGCTTTTTGCTTTTCCACCACAATGGAATCAATAAAAACGATATCTTCCGTACTTGAAAGCATGTTCTGCCCCATGTTTGCGGCGGCAAGCTGCTCATCAAGCTTTTCGGTGTCGAGTTGTTTGCGCTTAGCCGTCTGAAGTTCTTTTTCGATTTGCGTGGCAGCCTCTTGGAATTTATAAGATTCCATTAGTTCTTCAATGCTGTGCTTGGGCGTAGAAACAGCAGCCTTTTTGTTTTTATTTTGAGCCTGTATTCCGGAGAACAAAAGGCATGCAATTACAAATGATATTATCTTTCGCATAAATGATAGTTATTTCACGCTAAATTATACAATATTTGTTTTGTGGCAAAACTTACACGAACAAATCTCTGCCCGCTTCTGAAATCATCTTGCGGATTTTTGCGGAAAACTTATCCGCTTGTTCCAAATCTTCAATCGAGAGATGCATTTTGTAGCGCCAATATTGTTTGCTGTTTGCGGGGTTGTTGATTTGCTCCAAGTCCACATTTTCGGCACGTGATTCGTCACAAATCGAACTCCAATCCTGAAAAGAAAGCAGGCAAAGCATCGACGGGGATTTCAGATGGTCTTCAATCACTTTCGTACAGATTTCTACGCTCGCATCTTGGGGAATATCTGAATTCCAGCCCAATATTTCCTTGGCATAACGCTTGGCGGCTTCGGGATACCGCTTCCACCACAAACGAAACGAGGGCATGTCGTGAGTGGTGAGCGTGGCAACCGAACGGTAAGGGTATTGCTCCGTGTTTGCGAACTCCTTGCCGCTTTGTTTGGGCATGCTCTGTATTTCAAGCGAGAGAATGTTCAACCGTTCAAGCACATTGCCTACACACGATGGCAGCATGCCCAAATCTTCTGCGCATGTCAACATTCCGGTAACGCTTGTTATTTTCCTCAGTTTCTCAATTGCGCCGGATTCCCATAGCTTTTCGTTTCTATTTCCATAGAAATCGTTGTGAATATTGTTGAATGCGTTTCGTTGCTGTGCGTCCAAATCGAGATATTGCGGGACATCGTGCGCATCAATTACGGGAAGATATTTTTCCGAATCGTTCTTGTCTTTAAAGAAAAGGGTGTCAACATGTTCAGGCTTTATATTGAAGCCATAATCCAGCAGTTCGTTTTCGGAATATGAGAGGGCAGGGGAGAAATGTCCGAATTTGGCGCTCGTGTATTTGCGGGGAATTTCCCAAATTCTGAAAAAGCCGAGAACATGGTCTATTCTGTACGCATCAAAGAAGAGGGACATGATTTCGAGTCGGTTTTTCCACCATGAATATCCGTCTTTGGTCATCTCGTCCCAATTGTAAGTAGGAAATCCCCAGTTTTGCCCGTCTGCAGAAAAGTAATCGGGGGGCGCGCCAGTGGACATATCTTTGTTGAAAAGCGATGGATTTGTCCACACGTCGCAGGAATTCAGGTTCACTCCTATCGGAATATCGCCTTTAAGGATTATATGCTTGCTGCTTGCGTATTCTTTTACGCCTGTCATTTGGGAAAACGCAACAAACTGTACATATCTATAATATTCCGCCCGTTCCTGCAACTTTTTGTCCTGCTCGGCTTTTTTGCGGTCGTACTTTTCGTAGCCTTTCCATTCCGCAAAATTCAAACTGTTGTGCTTGTCCCGCAATGCGCAATAGGCGGCATAGGAATCAAGCCAGAATGCGTTGCGTTTTTTGAAGTCGCAGTATGCTTTGTTTGCTTGTAGTGTTGCTTCTTTTCTCTTGTATAATTCTCTTAAAGCGTTGGTTTTATATTTATATGCCGATTCATAATCAACCTGCGTGTTGTCATCGGATTTATATGGCTTTTTCCGGCAACATCCTGCGCTTTCAAGATTGATATATATGGGATTGAGCGCAAAAGAAGAGACCGTGTTGTAAGGATATGAGTCGCGCCACGTTCCAAATGTGGTTGTGTCGTTTATCGGAAGGAGTTGAATTGCCGAAAAACCCACTTCGGAACTCCATTTTACGAGTTTTTTGAGATCTGCAAAGTCTCCGATGCCATCACTGCCTTTGGAATGTAAAGAAAAAAGCGGAATAACGATGCCGCATCCTCGCCAATCTGTGAAAGAAGGGATTCTAATCCACCCGTCATTGACTGTGGTTAAAGATGTTGAATTATCGGTTTGAGCAAATCGGTTCTCTCCATTCTCCCACAGTGTGTTATCATTATATATTACAACATATTTATAACGAAAAGCATTGCATTCCAAACAAGGTATGCTTGCCGCGTATTCGTAGTTTGACACGCGTTTCATTTCAATACCTTTGGGGGGATTCCAATTCCCCAGAATATCATTTTCTCCGGTTATAAAAACCTTGAAATGGCCTTTTTTCGGAGTGAGAACGCATGTCTTAAAAACAACACGGTTTATGCTTTTTCTGATGTCAGACATAATTTCAACAATGTCAGACTTCGTTTGAATAATGTCTGACATTGTTTTTCCGATATACGGGAACGTTATTTTCGACAGTGCAGAACTGTTGTAATTGGTCTGTCTTATGTCATATCTCCACGTATCATAAAAGCATAGGCTGCCGTTTTTTTCATCGGGCAAGAAGGAGCGTTTGGGATAATCCACTTCTTCGATAACCTCATTGCCGTTTTCGATAATAACATAATGGTAGGAATACAAAACTCCGGCAGTTAACGGCAATTCTATAACGCCGCTCCATGCGTTGGCATCGGGTGAGGAAAGACCTACAATTGATGCCGCATGGTCTTTGTCGCCTGTGATTTTCACGGCAACCGTCTGATTGGCGTTTGTATGGTAGTTTATATGGAAGTTCAGCCGATAGATCATTTCTTTTGACGATTGATTTTGTCTAAAAACTTGGTTGTCCAGGGCTGAATGCTTTAACAAAACAGCAACATGGGACATGAAATGCAACAAAAGAAGATTCATAAATCCTATTTCTGCAATGCGCCCACGCTTTGCACAGCCCTAAAAACTTGTAGCAAAAGTAGTAATAATATATGGAGCATAACGAAAATTTCCTGCTCTTTCTGTTTGTCGCTCTGCTGTTCAAATCTCATTCCGTCCAGTCAACGGTTCTTGTAGGGTTGGTATCGTCCTAAGTAGTTCTGACAAAAAACTTGCGAAAACGACAATGGTATACAATATATATAATGCCTCCCGTAAACAGTAGGCTGTGTGTTTTCTTAAAATAATTTGGGCAAAAAAGTTTTCGCATAATATAGGATTTATATATCTTTGCGTAAAGAGTAGCGGGGATTTTGCCCGCACTATTCAGAATTTCAAAACAAAACATCAAAACATGACCGTTAAAGACGACTTCAGAAACTACGCCGTCAAGCACCTTGGCATAAATAGCATGGTGGTTGACGATGTGATAAAGGCGCAAAGCCAGTATCTGAACCCTTACATTCTTGAAGAACGCCAATTGAACGTAACGCAAATGGACGTTTTCTCGCGTTTAATGATGGATCGCATCATTTTTCTCGGTACACAGATTGACGACTACACCGCAAATACATTGCAGGCCCAAATGTTGTATCTCGACTCTGCGGACCCCGGCAAAGATATATCCATATACATCAATTCTCCGGGCGGTTCGGTTTATGCAGGACTCGGCATCTACGACACCATGCAGTTTGTGAATTGCGACGTGGCAACTATATGCACCGGCATGGCGGCTTCGATGGCTGCAGTATTGCTCGTGGCAGGAAAAGAAGGCAAACGTTCGGCGCTCAAGCACAGTCGTGTGATGATTCATCAACCGATGGGCGGAGCACAAGGACAGGCTTCGGATATTGAAATTACCGCACGCGAAATACAAAAACTCAAAAAGGAACTATATTCCATAATAGCAGAACACTCGCATACCGAATTCGACAAAGTATGGCAGGACTCCGACCGCGACTATTGGATGACGGCACAAGAAGCTCTCGACTACGGAATGGTAGATAAAATACTCGTGCGCGGAAAATGACGAAAAAAACTAAAGAAATAAGTTGCGTTTTCTGCGGCCGCACAGAAGAAATGACCGAACTCAAGACCATTGTCGGCAATGGCATGGGAACTTCGGTTTGTGAGGACTGTGCGAGAGAAATTATTTCGATTTACGACCAAATTCGTAAGCAAAAAGGATTGCCCATACCGCAAAACAAGGAAACGGCAGCAAATACAACCGAAGACGTAAGCATAACCGATATTCCCAAACCCAAAGAAATAAAGGAATATATCGACCAATACGTTATAGGACAGGAAGACGCAAAACGCACATTGTGTGTGGCGGTTTACAATCACTATAAGCGACTTACGCAAAAGAACGACGGCGACGGAGTGGACATTGAAAAATCAAATATATTGATGCTCGGTCCTACAGGTACCGGCAAAACTCTGCTCGCACGCACTATTTCTGAAATACTAAACGTACCGTTCACGATTGTAGATGCCACGGTTTTTACTCAAGCAGGATATGTGGGCGAAGATGTGGAAAGTATTCTCTCACGTCTCTATCAAGCTTCGGGCTACGACGTGGCAAAAACCGAAAAAGGTATAGTATTTATTGACGAGATAGACAAAATTGCGCGCAAAGGAGACAATCCGTCAATCACGCGCGATGTAAGTGGCGAAGGTGTGCAACAGTCGATGCTCAAACTCCTAGAAGGAACAATGGTAAACGTACCTCCTGCCGGCGGGCGCAAACACCCCGAACAGCAGTACGTACATATCAACACCCATAATATATTGTTTATATGCGGTGGGGCATTCGAAGGAATTGAAGACCGTATTGCGCAGCGTCTAAATACTCATACAATAGGCTACGACTCGGTGCAAAGCAATATGCAGATAGACCGTTCCAACCTAATGAAGTATGTGGCACCGCAAGATCTCAAATCGTTCGGACTCATACCCGAGATTGTGGGACGCCTGCCTATCATTACGCATCTTGATCCGCTTGACAAAGAAGCTTTGCGCCGAATTCTCACCGAGCCAAAGAATTCCATTATAAAGCAATACACAAAGTTGATGAAGATTGACGGAGTGAAACTTACTTTTGACGATGATGTTCTCGACTATATCGTAAACAAAACATTGGAATTCAAACTTGGTGCACGCGGATTACGGGCTATAGTTGAAGCAATAATGAAAGACGTAATGTTTGAACTGCCCTCTAAAAACGTGAAAACCTATCGCGTGAAACTTGAATACGCAAAACAGCAGGTTGAAAAGTCGGAAAATCTGGCTGGACCGGCACTGAAAACGGCCGGATAAGCGAAAGAACGGCACGAAAAGCAGCAAGACTTATTTTTTGTGCCACAATAGCATGAGAGTTTGAAATTAATAGTTATTTTTGTCTATACGACTTGGTAGCTTATAAAGAACATGGCAAACAAAGAGATAAATCTGACAAACGAACTGAAACAATATTTCGGTTTCGATAAGTTCAAAGGCGATCAGGAGGCGATAATACGCAACGTACTTGCCGGAAATGATACCTTTGTACTTATGCCCACAGGCGGAGGCAAGTCTCTCTGCTATCAATTGCCCGCCCTAATCATGGAAGGTATGGCAATTGTTGTTTCACCTCTCATTGCGCTTATGAAAAACCAGGTTGATATGATTCGTAACACCTGCGAAAACGACAGCGTTGCGCATTTTCTGAATTCCATGCTCAACAAGCCGGCGATAGAACAGGTGAAAGACGATATAAAATCAGGCAAGACCAAACTTTTATACGTTGCGCCGGAATCATTGACAAAAGAAGAAAACGTGGAATTCCTCAGAAAAGCCAAGATTTCTTTTTTTGCCATCGACGAAGCCCATTGTATTTCAGAATGGGGGCATGATTTCCGCCCGGAATACCGCAACCTGCGAAACATAATAGACAAAATCGGTCGTGCACCGATTATAGCACTCACGGCAACGGCTACCGATAAGGTGAGAAGCGATATAAAACGCACATTGTCGATAGAAGATGCTACGGACTTCAAGAGTTCCTTTAACCGTCCCAACCTTTACTACGAAGTAAGGCCCAAGACGAAAAACATAAACAAGGAAATCATTAAGTTTATCAAGCAAAACGCAGGCAAAAGCGGTATTATATATTGCTTGTCGCGAAAAAGTGTGGAAGAACTTGCTGCCGTTTTGCAGACTAACGACATTGCTGCCGCACCTTACCATGCCGGTATGGACGCATCGGCCCGTTCCAAAACACAAGACGACTTCATAATGGAGAAAATCGATGTGATTGTCGCCACAATAGCTTTCGGAATGGGGATAGACAAGCCAGACGTTCGTTTCGTTATTCATTACGATATGCCAAAGAGTCTTGAAGGATACTATCAAGAGACTGGGCGTGCGGGACGCGACGGACGCGAGGGCAAATGCATTGCCTTTTATTCGAAGGACGATTTGCGCAAACTTGAAAAGCTCATGGAGTGGAAACCGATTGCTGAACAAGATATCGGAAGGCAACTCCTGCGTGCAACATCGAATTATGCCGAAAGCACAGTGTGCCGGCGCAAATTGTTGCTCCATTATTTTGGAGAGGAATACAACAAGGAAAATTGCGAATGCTGCGACAACTGTCTGCACCCCAAGACAAAGATTGAGGCTGGGGAGTTGCTACAGAATGTATTGCTTACAGTGCAGTTGACTAAGGAGAACTTTAAAGACGACTATATTAAAGATGTGCTCTATGGACGAGAAACGCAAGATACAATAGAGCGACATCACGACGAACTTGAAACATTTGGAATCTGTGAGGAAGAAGACGAACGTATGCTCAACGCAGTGATAAACCAGGCCGAACTTTCGGGATATCTGGAGAAGAACGTGGAGGATTACGGCGTATTGAAATTGACTGAGAAAGGACGCAGATTCATTAAAAAGCCTACAACTTTTATGGTAACAAAAGACAACGAATTTAACGAAGAAGAAACTGACGCTACCATGCACGATGGTGGAGCGAATGCCGTTGACCCGGCGCTCTACCAAATGCTATGTGATTTAAGGAAGGAACTGTCAAACAAACTGGATATACCGCCCTATGTGATTTTCCAGGATCAGTCGCTCGAAGCGATGGCTACACTTTATCCCATAACCGCCGAGGAGTTGCAAAATATTCCAGGAGTGGGCGCCGGCAAAGCACGCCGATATGGCAAAGAGTTTTGCGAATTGATAAAACGCTGGTGCGAGGAAAACGATATAGAGCGCCCCGAAGATATGAGTGTACGCACGGTGGTAAAGAAGTCGAAAGTTAAAGTGGCGATAATACATGCCATCGACCGCAAAGGCGATCTTAACGACATTGCTATGGTGAATGGTTTGGAGTTCAACGAACTTCTCGACGAAATGGAAGCTATAGTTTATTCCGGCACCCGTATCAATATCGACTATTTCCTGATGGAAAATATGGACGACGACCGTGTGGAAGACATATACTCCTATTTCAAGAGTTCCGAAACCGATTCTATCGACGAAGCAATGGACAACCTTGACGAGGACTACACCGAAGAGGAAGTTAGACTTGTGAGAATAAAGTTTATTTCCGAGATGGCTAATTAGCTAACTAAATTTACTGACAACCATAAAATCCCGCACTTCAAACAAAGCGCGGGATTTTTATTACAGATTAAAAATTTTACCCTACCGCCCCCAAAGTAGGAAATGAAACTTAAGATTAATTACGAGCATAAAAATAAGCGTGGGGACTTACCTGTTGTCCGTTCCACGAGTCGAGGCTCTAGCAATTGCCTATCAAAGTTGAACAGACAACGTCAGAGCCCACGCCGATATGATTATCAAATCCGCGCGGAGTTCGATAGTACGCATTGCACCAATGTGCAATGGTGGCTAATACGAAACCACACGGAAGGGTATAATCACACCCAGGGCATCTACCGTTGCTAAGTTCCAGACTTTGATTTTTGAATTTGCTAGATTCGACTCGTCAAGAACAGAGCGTCAAGTAAACGCCTTAATTATGTAGTGCCTCTTTTACCCACCCAACCTCCTTTGTTTTCTGGAGTGAAACCTATAAAAGGCTCGGCGTGAACGGAGGCATGGAAGCATCGGTTTCATGTATTCAGATACAATCCGCCGAATTTCCCAATCGCAAATATATAATTATTTCTCTTAATAAAAGATTTTATCAGAAAAAAGTTTTACAGAATAGCAATAAATTGTTTATACTAAGCCTGATATCGTGATTGATAACTTCGCATTGTTGACGTCATTTTTGACATGAGAAAAACACCTCGGCATCTTGTAAAAATTCCAAGGCATCTAATTTAAACAAGATGCCTTGGAATTTAAATTATGTCTGACATCGTTTTTACAACAAGCCATGTTGTTTTTTCGCCATGCGGAAAAGGAATTTTTGCTTGCGGTATAGGGAGTCCGGCATGTTTTGCAGTTTTTCCTTTTCAGCAGAAAATTTTTAGGGTTAAGCGCGTAGGTTTTCCAGCGACAATAGGGCAAAATTTATCTTCCGCTTAGTTTCAACGGAAACACAACAAAAAAGTCCACCTCTTGTTAATAGGTGGACTTTCTATCGTTTTTGTCTGCTGCAAATATACAAATAGTTTATAATATGGCAAATAAAAGCAAAGAAATTTCTGATATTTTTCGCAAAACTCGCGTTTTAACATTTTTACACAGCGTTCTTATGGCTTGTAAACCGCTTATTGTTTGAATGTTAAGCCTTAAAAGTCCACCTATTAACAAGAGGTGGACAATTTCAACAGAATACAAAACATTGAT
>CAVFYC010000064.1:0-12108 GCA_963626585.1 Christensenellaceae bacterium Phil1
CGCCGCTTGTGCTTTGTGCCTTGCGGGGACATCGTCTGTCAATGCGCAGATAATAAAGAACTTTTACGAAATTTACCAGGACCCCAATGATTCGTGGGACACAGAATGGACTTATACCTTTAATCGTCTTACGCCCTCGTCTAAGAATGTTGATGTGGTGGACGGCATTTTGGTCAAGAGCACAATAGGCTTGGACCGCCGCTATCTTGTGGATCCGGACACAACCGACACGCCTGTTAGGTTCCCGATGTGGGTGAAAGGCGTGGGAAACAACAACGACTCCGTATATGTTGCTAAAAATCCGGATATGATAGAGGACGAAAATGCCTACGTAATGTTCGGAAGCATGAAGTGCAACGGTGGTGTGGACGTTTACAGATACACAAAGGAGAACTACCGTCTTATTTCCCTTGATGAAGTAAAACGCAAGTACTATCCTAATTTGAAGGGGGACGTGCTGTATATGATAAACAAGCATTTCATAATGGTTCATGCGGACCTGTACAAGGTTGACGATACATTTATAAATCATATCGAGCTGATAAGTTCGGAGCACATAGATGTCCTGAAGGACCGCAAGCCTTTCTGGATATTGCGTATCTTCACCAAGACCGACCGCAACAATTTGGCGGAAATCCCCAACGGCTTAGGTTTGGACAAATATTGGTAAAAAACATGATTATGAAAAAGACAAGAAAAATGTTGCTTGCGTGCGCCTTGGCGTTTGCGCCGTTTGCAAATGCGCAGTATAGGGTTGTGCACGATCCCGGAGAGCAGTTTGAATATATGACGGACTACGAATGGAACTACTGGAACCGTGGTTTTATAGTTGGCGGCGTTTTTGTAAAAAACTCCATAGGCGTATATACTGCTGGCCTGAAAGAAAAATATACCCAATATCCGCTTACGATAAAGGGCATTGGGGCGGAAAACGATTCGGTTGTGGTTGAAAAGAATCCGAAAGACACGGAGCAGAACTATGTTTCCATAAAGGGATTCCACTGCACGCAGTTCACGAATTACGAACCGAACGATCCCTACTCCGGAGAACTGCGCACCCTTGACGAGGTGCGTAAAAAATTCTGCCCCGATGTGAAGGGCAAGGTGGTTTACATGATAAACAAGTTCTTCATAATGGAACACGAGGATTTGTATAAGGTAACCCCGGCGTATATATACAAGGTTGAAAAGGTGAAGTCCACCGACATAAAGGTGCTTTCGGATTTGCCGGAGTTCACCGTGATAAGAATTTTCACGAAAACGCCGCACAATATGTTTCCTGAAAAATTGGGACTGTTCCCTGATTTGTAAAAGCGCATGTAGAGTGGGAAAAATTCCGGGCGTCAATTATCTTTGAGAATGCTTATTTTGTGGAGGGGTTGCTAAAATAATTGTTTTAGCATTGGGGCAATTCGGATTATTTCCATAACTTTGCATCGCAATATAGGGGCGTAGCCCAGTTGGTTTAGAGCGCTGCAGTCACATTGCAGAGGTCATCGGTTCGAGCCCGATCGTCCCTACAAATTAAATCCCGCCTGAAAAGACGGGATTTGTTGTTTTTATTTCCATATGCTTTCCTCAGCAGGCGTTGCAGTTTGTGCAGGCTGTGATTTCCCCGCGAAAGCGTTTTTCCACGAGTCTTGCTATTCTGTCCTTCAACGGCGGCAGGGATATATGCGCCAGCACTTCGTCTACGAAGGCATATTCGAGCAACAGGCGCGCTTCTTTTTCGGACACTCCGCGCTGCTGCATGTAGAACATCGCCGCATCGTCGAGTTGCCCTACGGTGGAGCCGTGATTACATTTCACATCGTCGGCATAGATCTCAAGCATAGGCTGCGAGAACATGCGTGCCGTGGAGCTGACACAGAGATTGGCGTTGGTTTCCTGCGACTCAGTTTTTTCGGCACCCTCACGCACGAGCACCTTGCCGGCAAATGCGCCCACCGACTCGCCGTCCACTACGTATTTGTAAAGCACATTGCTGCGACACTCCCCCACTTTGTGATCAATCAATGCGTTGGTGTCTACATGCTGTGCGCCATCGGCGAGAGCGAAACCGTAGGCGTCGATTTCGGCGCCTGTTCCTTCGAGCGACACTTCGAGCTTGTTGCGAGTGAGTCCGCCGTGAAGCGTCATGTTGTTGATTAAAACTTTGCTTCCCTCCTGCTGTTTTACGTAGCAGTTTGAGAACCGTTTGTTTTTCAGCAGAGTTTGTTCGAGCGTATACAGTTGCACTTGCGAATTCTTGCCGGCAAAAACTTCCACCACTTCGGTGGTGAGGAAATTCCTGTCGTCGGCGTCGTGATCGCAAAAGAGCAGGGAGATGCGTGCGCCCTCTTCGGCAATCACAAGCACGCGGCGATTTGCCATCAGGTCCACATCGGAACGAAGGATATTAATTACCTGCACTGTGCGCTCCACTTCCACGCCCTTGGGCACGTATACCACGAGGCAGTCCTGGGCAAACATTGTGTTGAGGGCCGTTATGGCGTCTTTTTTCACGTTTGCCGCCGCGCCGTAGCAGGTTTCAGCCACTTGGGCATGGGTTTTCGCAAAGTTGGCAAGCGAGCCTATGAAAACGCCTTCGGGCAGCGGTGCGCGCGGAACGTGTTTCTCACAAAACGAATCGTTTTCCACGAAATACAGCGACGTTGACATGTTGGGCACATTGCAGCGGAATACTTCGTAAGGGTTCACCGGAAATTCCACACGGCGAATGTTTAGCCCGTAGTCGGGAGCAAACGCCTCGCACACGTCGGTATATTTGTATTGCTCCACCTTTTGCGACGGCAGCCCCTTGGCATTGTATGCGTCGAAAGCCTTGTCGCGCCGCGAGTTGAGCACATCGCACGAATGCTGGCAGATGTCGTTGCGGCAGGAACTGTAGATTTCAGAATATTGAAGCGAGCTGTGGTTCATTGCGCAATCTCCGCTTTAATCCAGTCGAATCCGCGTTCTTCTATCTCGTCGCCGAGGGCGGAATCGCCTGTTCTCACAATTTTTCCGTTTATCATCACGTGCACAATGTCGGGTTTCAGATAGTCGAGCATGTGTTGGTAATGGGTTATTACTATTGCGCTCGTTTCGGGAGTGCGCAGTTTGTTGAATCCCTCTGCCACAATTCGCAGCGCGTCCACATCAAGCCCGGAATCGGTCTCGTCGAGTATTGCCAACTTGGGCTCAAGCATAGCCATCTGGAATATTTCGTTGCGTTTGCGTTCGCCGCCGCTGAAACCTTCGTTCACACTGCGGTTGGCAAGTTTGCTGTCGAGCTCCACAATCTTGCGCTTTTCGCGCATGAGTTTGAGAAAATCGGCCGCGTTCATGGGTTCGAGCCCCATATATTTGCGCTTGGCATTAACGGCAGCCCTCATGAAATTCACCATACTTACTCCTGGAATTTCCACAGGCTGCTGAAACGACAGGAATATGCCTTCGTGGCTGCGGGCATCGGGAGCAAGAGCGAGTATGTCCTTGCCGTTGAATTCCACCGAGCCTTCGGTTACTTCGTAGGCGGGGTTTCCGGCAAGCACATTGCTGAGCGTGGATTTGCCGCAGCCGTTGGGGCCCATAAGGGCATGCACTTCGCCGTCGTTTATCGTGAGGTCAACGCCCTTGAGTATTTCCTTGTCTGCCACACGGGCATGAAGATTGCGTATCTTTAGCATAGAATTTCTGTGTTAGCGTCCGCCGTGGAGCGGGCGTCGTTTCATTTGTGTGCAAAGATAACCATTTATTCCCTACTATCCCCGATTTGGAGCAAAGGCATTGATTTTACAGCCCAAAGAATGTGATGCACAACGCCATGCATGCCGCTTTTTCCAAGCTTTGCGGCACATGGATTTTAGGGCATCTGACCATGAAAAAACTCCAAGGCTTCTCGTGTTTTACGAGATGCGGCGGAATTTAAATTAGATGCGTCGGAATTTAAATTTGGTGGCCCGGAGTTTTTCCTCCATGCGCAGCAGAATTTTTTCCCTGCACAACATGGTTTTTGGCTTGCGGGAAAATACTTCAGACTTGCGGTAGAATACTTACGGTATGGCTTGTGAAACATGCTAAATAAAAGGTGCAAAAAAAGCACTCGGCATATCGTCGTTCTGATGTCTGACTTTATTCAAACGATGTCAGACATTATTAAAATAATATCAGACATTGTTTTTGCGATAAGCGCATGGGGGTTGACAGTAGCTTTTCATGTATTTACGCAAAGGCTTGTCGGGGCAAAATTCCCGCATGTCAGAATCCTTTTTTCAGCTCCGGAAAAAACGCTTAGGGACATAAAAAGAACCGCCGCAGTTCGCATTGGAACTGCGGCGGTTGATAGTTGTATGGTTTATATCCTTATTAAAGGATTACCGTAGGTTTATTTTACGAGCACCTTCTTGTTGCCGATTACATAAACACCCTTCTTGAGGCCTGTGGTAGCCTTGGAAGCGTCAACGTGCTTGCGAACGAGAACGCCGTCGGTGGTGTAAACGTTAACGAAGAGCTTGACACCTACAACCTTGTTCTTGTCGATACCATTGAGCATACCAGCACCTTGAACGTAGATGATAGCGTCAACTTCAGCATCAGGAATTTCCTCAACCAAACGCGGGATAATCACAGCTCTCTGGCCGCCGATTGTAGTAGCCAAAGGTTTGTCAACTACAGAGTCAGCAAGGAAGTAACCGAAGTGATCTTCAGTAGTGTTCCATTCAGCCGGAACAGAAACGAGACCGTTCACAGTGTCGCGCTCTGCATTTATAGCGGTGTTGTAAACCGGAGTGAATGCAAGGAAATCAGTAGCTTCTTCGTTGTAGTCGCCCGGCATGATGTAAATCACAGGTCTGCCTGCAGGAATTACTTCGTCTTCGATCTTCCTCAACTTGTAAGCGCTAACCATGTGGTCTTCGTTCTCGTCCTTACCTACGAGTTCGTAAGGAGTAACATCGTCAGAGCCATAGGTTGCAGGATTGTTGTAAGTGTAAGGCATTGTAATTGCAATAGCACGGCCGTTGCAGCATTCGTAATATTGTTCAACCATATCCGGGTGATTGTCTTCGGTAGCTTCGATAGTCCAAGCGTATTTGGAATCAACAAAAGCAGGAGCCGAGAAATCAGGTTTGGTATATTCAAAACCTGCGTCATACCAGCTTCCCTTGTTCTGTACATAGTAGCCTTCTGCAGTTTGGAAACCTACCTGGCCTTTACCTAACGGAACGATGGTGAACGATTTGGGCTGATACCAAAGAATAGGTCTATAGTTGTAATCAGTGTTTCCGCTGCCGGTGTAAGGACCAAAGTAACCGCCCGTACCAACGTTCTGCGGAGTGAATGTTCCGTCCTCTTCCTCGTTCAGAGTCCAGCTGAAATAAGTTTCTTTGGTACCCTCGCCATAATTTTTATCAGCAAGAATGTAGCTATATTTCAAACCATAAGCGTGAGTATATATACCGCCTGCGCGTACAGGATAGCCGGAATATTCTTCATTGGCCGTATTAATCACATACCACTTGTTATTCTCAGGCTTGTACATCGTAGCGTAAAGAGTATTGTAAGCATCTCTCAAGCCCTTGTATGCAGCATTTACTTCGTCGAAGCTGAGAGCAGCAGCATTGTCGAGTTTTTCGATCAAAGCGCTTGCAGTAGTCTTGTAAGTATCGAGAGCTTCATCGGGGAAGTTACCGATAACTTCTTCGTCAGACGAAAGGTTCTCTACATTGTAGCGAGCCATAACAACCAAGGAGTCGGAGCTTGCGAGAGCGTTGAAAGATTCGAGGGCAGCAACGAGTTTGTCGTATGTAGCCTTTGTGCCAGCGCCGGCAGCAAGTTCCTTGTTAGCCTGAGCGATAGCATTTTCAAGCGCATCAGCAACTACCTTGTGGGTACTCTGAGTTGTGTAAGAATCAGCAGCTATACCTGTGATAGGATAGAGATTGATTTCAGCGTAGCCGAATACAGCGTGTCCGTCGGAGTAATACGTATCACCGTTATTGTTGATAGACGAAAGCGTAATGAAACGTACATACTTGTGGCCGCCGATACCGTTTACAACATAAGTCTGATAATCGGTAAGCAAGTTGCTGAGTTTCGAACGGCCGCCGAAATCGTCAAGATTATATTCGTTGGCAAGAGAAGTCCAATTCTCGGCATCATCAGAAACTTGGATACGCATACGAGCAGGAACGCGATGCCATGAACCATTCTGGCGCATGAGATATTTCACCTGAATGCTGTCGGGGAAACCGTTCTCGCTGTAGAAACGGAGGTAGTGCGGGTTTGCAGGATCTTGCTGAGCGCCGCCTTCCCAAGTTGAATTCCAATAAGTATTTGCGTCGCCGTCCAACATATATTCGAGATGCATTCCTTCATTAGTCGACCAGTTGTTTGCATAGATTTGATCAACCGAAGTAATAAGGGCATCGCCTGTAGTATAAGTAGCCTTAGCGTTGAAAGCGCGGCGAGCCTCGCGGAATTTCTTGTTAAGTTCTACGTTGAGAGTGTACTGATCTTTGTTGTTCAAAAGATCCTTCACATCTTCTTCGCTAACTTGCTCAATAAACCAAGCCGTACCGCCATTGACTTCGCGCGGACTCCAAATATGTACGCGACCTTCGTCATTCTGACCGCTACCGTGTCCGCTAGGATCGTAACCCCATGTAGAATCTTCTACATTGAATATACCCCATTGGCCGTTAGCTGCAATTGTCTTGAGGCACTGGTCGGTTTCGGGCTGATCGGTAATACTTACTATCGAGCCGTTGGAAGCAGTTTCGGCCTTGTTAATATACTTGCCGTTCAAAAGATTCTGAATGGTGTAGTTACCATTTGCAAGGTTCGTAACTTTCCAAACAAATTCGAGATTCTTATCGTTGCCCGGGGTCTTCCAACCAAGGGTAGTGTCGTTGTAAACACCGATAAAGATATCGCTCTGATTGTCGGCGTACGGGCTATAAGCACCTTTGAAACGATAGTAACCGTCGGGCACCTTGTTTATCTCAACATTGAAAGCAGTTCCAGCAGCTACGAGTTCTTTGCGAGCAGCGATGAGAACGTCGTTAGCGGGAGTTACGTCAGCATTAATCAATGCGTTTGCTTTTGCAAGAGCGCTGTCAACGTTGTCAATTATCTCCTGACTGTGGGGGAAACCTATCTTGTCGGAAACAACTGCGCCGTTGGTAATACCGGAATATTCTACAACGGCCATGCGGAGGCTGTCAACTTGAATGCGTGAAGCGATTCCGTCGATTACTTCCTGCGGAACTTTCTTAATGTACCAAGCAGAACCGGAGTTTTTACCGCCGTCCCAAAGTACAAGATAGCCTTGGGTACCAGCGCCGCCCTGATGATTTTCCATATGGAAAGGACGGGGAGGATACTCGTCGTAGTAGTCGTATTTGCTACCGATGTTGAACTGACCGGCATGGTCTAGGTTAGCAGCAAACATACGCTCGGGAGTTGTAGAATAGAGGACTTTCTCCGAATCACTGTGGCTCGCTGCACGATTGAGGTAAACGTTAGAACCTACATTGCGCATAGCATAATACTTGCGGCCCGTGGTGTTCTTCGAAGAGGTGTCGGGCATAAGGGTAATCTGCCAAATGAATTGGTTGTCGTTATCCTTCAAAGCCTTCCAGCCTGCGTATTTGCCCTCATAGGGAGCGCACCAACCGAACTTGTCGTTATCTACAGAAGTAAAGGCATCGAAGCCCGGGGTGATGTAGTAATAACCGCCGTCTTCAATCTGCACGAGGTTTGATTCGTCATCTGCTTTGTTTTTAGCGGCCAGAAGTTCGTCGAAGAGCTGTTTGAGTTCTGCTTCAGTCTTAGAATCGTCGCCCACGGCAACGAGTGCATCGCTAAACTTGGTATAGAATTCATCGTATACCTCCTGGGTTACATAACCTGGGTCGGTACCAGCTTTATACTCTGTGTCGATATCCGACGCGAAGTTGTCGAGGAAATCTTCGAGAGCGGTGCGGGCATCTTCGCCAGCGTCGATCACACGGCGAATATCCCACACGTTGGTGTCTTGGTACTGCGAGAACCATGTGATGTTGAATTTCGAAACTTCGAATTCGTTTGCAAGGAACACGCGGCCGTAACCACAACCATCGCTTTGCCTATTAATACAACCGGTAGCGTCGAAAATGTTTACGATGGTGTAGGTGTCAGCTCCCCAGTCGCTCTGGCTCGAGCCGTAGGAGTTTGAACCATACTCACCTTTCCACTGTTCGTCGCTGTTTGACACAAGGCAGAAACGCTTTGCGTTTGTGGTGTCATCGGCAAGTACACCGCTACGATTGGCAGTGTATTTGTCAATCCAACGATCGTTGTTGACGTCTTTTTCTTCCTGGGTGTTGGCATTGGCGTTCCACTCAAAGGTAAGATACTTGCCGGTTTCCTTGCTCTTGATGTACCACTGATCCATTCCAGTAACCGGGTTGGGAACTCCCGACTTCACGAGAACGAATACGTACCTGTCGGTTACATCAAGAATAGAAGTCAAGCTCTCGCACGTGTTGGTCTTTCCGCTCTGATTAGTGAACGGAAAAAGATAACGTCCCTTTGACGTCGTACCAGAGCGAGCTTCAAAGACCACTTCCACGCCGTCTTCGAGTTCTTCGGGGGCGAGCACCCTACCGATCATCTGTTGCGCGAAAGCACTTGGCACTGCGAGCAATGTAGCCATCAGAGCCAAAAGATAAGTCTTAAACTTTCTCATACTTTAATGCTTTTAGAGTTAATAATTAGGTTGATAAAATATTTCCCTGTATAGATTTATGCCATAGAACAGCGGTTTCAGCCCCGCACTTCCCGTTCACAGTTCACCGCTTTGCGGATTGCTACTGAATTTCGGCATTTCCTTGCAAACATACAAACATTATTTCACACAAACAACACATTGCCGCGCATTTTTTGCGAAAAATTTAATCTCCACGTTGCAATATAGGTTTTACCCCCCCCCCGAAAACGCTTTACTTTTGTCAATACAAATGCAAATAAACTATCAAGTTGCAATATAGGTTTTACCCCCCCCGAAAACGCTTTACTTTTGTCAATACAAATGCAAATAAACTATCAAAAAGAAAACATTAAGCGGCTTTACGAGCAAATCGGAAGCGTTTTACATTTTCGCGTATTTTTCAAAACTTTTTTGATTGCCTTGCCGTAACTCCTTGTTTTTATGTCCCCAAAACGATGTCAGACATTATTTAAACGAAGTCTGACATTATTCAAACAATGTCTGACATTGTTTTTACGGTATCGCATCTCGTAAAAACGGCCCACAACGCGCAAAGAAATATGGCGTTACACAGCTAATTTTATTACTTTTGCATACAGATATAATATCCCGAAAGGAAACATACACTTGAGACAATGAAAATACTATTGCTTGGAAACGGCGGGCGCGAGCATGCGCTTGCCTGGAAAATAGCCCAAAGCCCAAAGGTTGACAAACTTTTTATCGCTCCCGGCAATGCCGGCACAGGCGATGCGGGCGAAAATGTGCGCCTCGACATAAACAATTTTGAAGAAGTGGGCGACTTTGTGAAATCAAACGGCATAGAGATGGTTGTAGTGGGCCCCGAGGCTCCGCTCGTAAAGGGAATAGTTGACTATTTCCGCTCGGCCGACGAACAGCTCCACAAGGTGGCAGTGATAGGTCCGTCGAAAACCGGCGCGCAACTCGAGGGAAGCAAAGACTTCGCCAAGCATTTCATGCGCCGCCACGGAATTCCCACAGCAGAATACCGCACATTCGACGCCACAACCGTGGACGAAGGACTGAAACTGCTCGAAACCCTGCGTCCGCCCTATGTATTGAAAGCCGACGGGCTTGCAGGCGGAAAGGGAGTGCTTATCCTCGACAACATCGACGATGCAAAACGCGAATTCAAGGACATGCTCGGCGGAATGTTCGGCGACGCGTCGGCAAGAGTGGTGATAGAGGAATTTCTGAGCGGCATAGAGTGTTCGGTGTTTGTGCTCACCGACGGCAAGAACTACAAGATTCTTCCCGAGGCCAAAGACTACAAACGAATTGGCGAGCACGACACCGGTTTGAACACCGGCGGAATGGGCTCTGTATCGCCTGTGCCGTTCGCCACCAAGGAATGGATGAAAAAGGTTGAGGACAGAATTATCCGCCCAACGGTTGAAGGACTTGCCGAAGACCAGATAGACTACAAGGGATTCATCTTCTTTGGCCTTATAAACGTTGACGGCGAACCGATGGTGATTGAATACAACTGCCGAATGGGCGACCCCGAAACCGAAACCGTGATGCTGCGACTGAAAAGCGACATCGTGGACCTCTTTGAGGGTGTGGCGCAGGGAAACCTTGACAAGCGCACGATAGAATTCGACGAACGCTCGGCGGTATGCGTGATGCTCGTTTCGGGAGGCTATCCCGGGGAATACAAGAAGGGCTTCCCTATTTCCAACCTCGAAAAAAATGGCGACAGCATACTGTTTCATTCCGGCACGGCGAGGAACGGCGAAAAAGTTGTTACCTCGGGCGGCAGAGTGATAGCCGTATCGTCCTACGGAAAGGACAAGGCCGAAGCATTGGCACGCTCCATGGAGGTGGCAAAAGAGATTTCCTACGAAGGGAAATACTTCCGCACCGACATAGGTCAGGACTTGTAATTCAAACTCCCAACCCGATAAAAACAATATAGGTGGACGAACGCGGACTGCGCTACAATATCGTAAGCGGTAGCTTTACGCTGCCGACGGCATTTGTCCTGGCTCTTGCCATGTGGCTTGTCGGCAGCACCAAAGCCGCCGACAGCGCCCTGTGGTGGGGCGGATTCGGCGCCACAACGCTCACCGCCTATATGCTTCTTGAGCTCAACAACCGCAACTCGCTTCTGCGCATGCGCTCACGCATGGTATCGTCAACGTTTCTCGTTTTCATGGGCGCGATGACGTTTATGCAGCAGGCTTCGTGGGAGTGCGTGCCTCCGATGTGCCTTCTGCCGGCCTACTACATGCTATTTCAGTCGTACCAGAACTTCAATTCGCAGGGCTATGTGTTCCACGCGTTTCTTTTTGTAGGCATCGGCGCGTTGGTTTTCCCCAAGATTGTTTTGCTTGCGCCGTTTCTGCTTTTTGCTATGACGGTTCAGTTGCGCTGCATGACGGCGCGCGCGTTTTTTGCAGCCCTTATCGGCGTTTCGCTTCCCATTGTGCTGCGCGAGGTGTACGTGCTCTACATCGGCGCGCCCACTAAAATCGACACGTTCTGGGAGGAACTCACCACCTTTCCCCTACCCGACTATACTATATTGAATGAGCATCAAGTGGTGTCGGCTGCATTTGTGCTTATAATAGCCGGAATTGCAGCTATCCACTTTTTCCGCACGAAGTTCAACGACAAGATACGCACGCGAATGTTTTTCTACGTGATAATGCTTGAAGAATTTGCGATAGCCGCGCTTCTCGTGGCACAGCCGCAGCATTTCGGCATGACGTTCCGCCTTTTGCTTGCAAACAGCTGCATTATAATAGCCCATCAGCTGGCTTTTGCGCGCGGCATAGCGGCCGACATTTATTTCTACGCGGTATATCTTTTGGTTGCCTTCCTTGCATTCTACAATTTCAGCGGCTTAACATTTGGAATATGGCAGATCTGACCGATTTTTTTGTGCAGTTCGGCGGTTTTGGAATGTTTATCTCCGCGCTTCTTGCGGGCAGCATCATTCCGTTCAGCTCCGAAGTAGTGATGACAGCGCTCCAAATTGCCGGGGTGTCAAAGATAAGCCTCCTTTTGTGGGGCACGGCGGGAAACGTACTCGGCAGCAGCATAAACTACGGGCTTGGGCGGCTCGGCAAAATAGAATGGCTCGAAAAACATGCCCACCTAAAACACGAGAAGTTGGAGAAGTCGGAAAAGTTCGTGCAGAAATACGGTTCTATAATGGCCCTTTTTGCGTGGACACCCATTCTCGGCTCTGCCATAACGGTTGCGCTCGGACTTTTGCGCGTAAACTTCACCGCCACACTCTTTTTCATGATAATTGGAAAGGCTGCGCGCTACGCCTTGATGCTCTATGTAGTGGGGCAAATGCAGTAGCGTAAAAAGGCTGCGGGAAACGGTTTTTACGAGATGCG